>JAISTU010000035.1 GCA_031272415.1 Bacteroidales bacterium
CTCATGCATTTTTGGCTACTTCTCTGAAGTTTGCCCAATGCCCGCCGTATAACTTTGGTGAATGCGCTGTATATCTGTTGCATCTTTAATTAATTTATATTGTTTTACTATATCTAAAATTTTTTCGTTAAAAAAATAACCCAATTACAAAGATACATTTTTTGTTGATACAAAAGTTAATTTTGCGAAAAAAAATTTGCAATTATTTTATATTTTGTTGATTGTCAAGGAGAAAAATTTTTTCAACATTTTTTTGTCTGAACTTTGATTTTAGTATGATTGATGTGATTATTATGATTTTAGATAATCACACAAATCATTCAAAATCACAGTTCAGACAATGCAAAAAAAAAGTTGATACTCAAAAAAAATACTCAAAAAAATACAATAAATAAAAAGTTTTTGCGTTATCAATAAATATAACGTCTAATAATATATTATATGAACGAAAGTTTTAGCATTCTATTAGAAAAAATTCAGAAGCAACATGCACGGATGTCAAGACAAAATGAATTGTCTTTGATAGATTTAGAAGTTCAATTGGAATATTTGCGTGTTTTGTATAAAATGTATTGCCAACTCGAAGACAAAGAAATTGCCATACAAACACAAGCAGAAAAAGTGAATATACCATTGGTGTCTTTGTTTGATAAACAGGCTCAAAAGACTGATAATCAAACAATTACAGAACAAAAAGTAGTATCGGAAACATTTTTACCACAAGAAGAAAAAACGGTGGTAGAGCAGGAATCGCATTTAGATACCGTTCAAAGTGAAAATGTTGTCAATGAGAATAATGTGGAAATGGAAGAGCCTTTTTTTACTGCAGAAGAAAAAGAAGATTTTTCAACAGAAAATCCTTTCTATCAGACAGATATGCCTCCGGTAGATGAGCCACAAGAATTAGTGCCAGATTTGCCATTTGAGGAAGATGAAATTGATTTTTCAGAATTTGAAGAGCAAGAGCCTGATACTGAATTAAATAATTTATTCCAACAAACAGAAGCATCCCTAACAGAAACAGAAGCGGAGGCTGACAATGAAGACACCGAAGAAGAATATCAAGCAGATGAGATGTCTGATGATGACTATGAAGAAGAGGACGAGGAAGAATATGATGACGAGGACGAAGAAGAAATAGAAGAAGACGAGGAAACAGAGGAAGAGGATGAAGAATATGATGACCAAGAGGATGAAGAAACGTCAGATTATGAAGAGAAAGAAACAGACGAAAATGAGGAAGAATTAGAAGAAACAGAAGATGAATCTGATTATCCTGAAATCACACCTGATATAGCAAGTTTTTCGGCTACCCATTCTCAAAAAAATGTTGAACAAAATGATAATGAGCCTACCATTCATCAAAGACCCGTACAGCCTGATTTTCAGCCAAATATAGACCCCCAAAATGAGGTAAGCAATAATATAAATATTGAGCAAAACCCGCAAACAACTGTTAATCAGCCTGTTAGCGACACGACCGTTGCAGATAAATACCAATCCACCAAGCCTTCTCTCAATGAAATAGTGTCCTCATTTAAGCCCGAAGACAGCATAGGAATGAAATTGCACTTGGGTGAGACATCCGATTTGATGAAAAGTATGGATTATAACAACAAATTTTTGTTTGTAAAAGAACTTTTTCACAATAACGGCACCCTTTTTACGCAGGAAATCAATAAGTTAAACGAACTTACAAAATTGTCCGAAGTTATTTCTTACTTACAATCTTTGCAAGTTCGCTATGGTTGGAATACGGCGTCAGATGCGTACAAAGAACTTTATCAGTTGATTTTGAGAAAGTTTGCAAAGCAGTAGTTTTGCTACTTAATGGCTCTAAACATTCTGTTCCAACGGATTTTGTGTTTGCCCATTTTTTTGTATTTATCTAATGATAACCATACAAAAGAGGCTTTGCCAACGACATGATTTTCAGGGACAAATCCCCAAAAACGGGAGTCAGCAGAATTGTGCCTATTGTCGCCCATCATCCAAAAATAATCCATTTTAAATGTGTAAGAATCTGACTTTTGACCATTGATATAAATGCCGTCTGACTTAATTTCCAAATCATTATATTCATAATTTTTAATAATTCGGCTGTACAAAACAATGGTAGAATCGTTAATTTCCACCGTCATGCCTTTTTTAGGAATAATAATGGGTCCGTAAAAATCTTTATTCCATTTGTAACGCTCATCAAAGGGAAAAATATCAGGGTCAAATATCGTATCTGCCTCAATATCAGGGACTACCGAAACAATATTAGGATATGTCGCCAACTGCTTTGCCTGCTCCTTGTTGAGGTGATATATCGCCATATTTGCAGCAATTTGAAAATGGTCTTCCTCATTGACATCCAAGCGTTGTCGATTTTCCTCATTTAAATCATACCCATTGAAAGTTACGATATACCTCATTTGCATTTTTGGCGGTTCATAAGCCGGTTTATCGTTGATATAAAGGACTGCATTTTTGATTTCCAACTTATCGCCCGCCACGGCTACACAACGTTTGATGTAATTTTCGCGTTTATCTTCCGGACGTGAAATTACGTGGTATTCATTTTTAACAACATCGTATTCTTTTCCCGGATAATAATTGGCGCCATATTTATTAAACAATTCGCCATATTGATGCGGTGTGTCGCCACCCATATAACATTGTGTTGCAAATTGTTGCGGATTTTGGTATGCTCGTTTAATTTGCCGTAAAATAGCATAATAACTTTCTGCACTTCTTTCCAATGCCACCGTGTCGCCGTCAGGGCAGTTAAACACCACTGCATTATTGCGTTGCACGTCTCCAAATCCCCAAAATCGCAAATAAGGCAATTCTATCCATTCGGTGTAAGAACGCGTTTGTGTTTTAGGTATTACATTGTGTATGAAAGGAATAGCGATAGCGGTTTGTGGAATTTTGGGTCCATAAGCCACTTTTGAGACCACTAAATAATCGCCTACCATCAAAGTGCCTTCTTCGGAAGAGGTTGGGATGGTGTACAATTCAAACAAAAATGTTCGCAACAAATAAGCCGCCAAACCTGCATAAATCAGATTATCACTCCAATCACGCACCTTTGTTTTGGTAATTTTCCCTTTCAAAGGCTCTTTTTTATTGCCGTTTTTGATAGGTGTTGAGTGCCAAAATCCCAAGTGTTTTGCCGGCAAATCCTCCAGTTTATAAAAGATTTCTTTTTTTGAAAATCCATAATAAGGCATGGA
Organism: Bacteroidales bacterium; assembly: GCA_031272415.1. Classification (GTDB taxonomy): domain Bacteria; phylum Bacteroidota; class Bacteroidia; order Bacteroidales; family WCHB1-69; genus JAISTU01. Next base: position 3,225 of record JAISTU010000035.1, read on the forward strand.
AATAAACGGAAAAAATGTGGCAGGAATGAGCGTAATATAACGCGTTTTGTCAAACATACGAATCGTTCGCCACGTCATTAACATCAATACAAAAATTCCAAAATAAGGAATAAATGCAAAAATGAGCCACCATTTGGGCTTTTGCAAAACTTTTATCCACACAAAAAGTTGATACACAGGGACTAACGCCTTCCATGCAGGAACACCCGCTTTTTTGAAAACGCCCGCCAAACCCACAAAATTTCCTACAAAACATAAGACTGTATAAACAGCCAACACAGGTATACTAATATTCATCTATATTTAATTTATTTATTTTTAAAGTTTTAACATATCATTGATGGTAAAAAAACCTTTTTTATCAATCAGCCACTCCGCCGCTGACACTGCACCCGATGCAAAACTTCGCCGACTGAATGCAGAATGTCTGATTTCTATTTTGTCAAATTCCGACTCATAAGAAACGATATGAGTGCCTATATTATTGCCTGAACGTTCAGATTTTATAACCAATTCTTCCCACGGCAAAGGTATTTGAGAGGCAGGAATGTCGTCTATAACAGTCTGATTATCAGCAAATTCTGCATCTTGTGAAGGTGAAAGTTCATTATACCAACCTTTTTTCCAAATTAAATTTTTGAGTATATCGTTGGCAAGCACAAGTGCCGTCCCACTTGGAGAATCTTTTTTATTCACATGATGACTCTCTTCAATGCTAACGTTATATTCTTGATGTTGATTCATCAAAATTGCCAATTGTCGATTCAACGAAAAAAACAAATTAACACCAATGCTAAAATTGGCAGCATAAAGCAGACTTTGATTCTCCTGCAAACATCTTTTTTTGACTGTCTCAATATGCTCATACCATCCTGTTGTCCCTACAACAATAGGCAAATGAGCGTCAAAACAATGTTTTATGTTGTCTAAAACGCAATCAGGAGTAGAAAAATCAATGGCAATATCTGCTTTTTGAACATTTTGAGCCAATTTTTGCCAATCTTTTTCTCTATCAATGTACGCAACAATCTTATGTTTTCGGGCAAAAGCAACTTTTTCTACCTCTTCCCCCATTTTTCCATACCCTGTTATGACGATGTTCATATAATCCTAAATAATTTACTTTTTACAAAGATACACCTTTTTGTCAATTAAAAATTAAAAAACTTTTTTTCAGAGTGGAGAGTGGAGAGTGTAGATTTTTTTTGCATTTTGGGATAAAAATGTTCTAAAAAATGAAAAATATCGTCTGAACCACGATTTTAATACTGAACCACGATTTTCATAAAATTTATTTGATTTTCAATATTTTATAAATATTGTAGAGACGGGATATGCACCGTCTCTACTTGTATTGTCTGAACTATGATTTTCGTATGATTTTTTTGATTTGTGTGAAATCATAGTAATCATGTTAATCATTCTAAATCACAGTTCAGACAAAGAGATTGCGGGTCTAACCCGCAATGACGGTGGAGAGGGAAGTGCATATTTTAGAACAAATTTATCCCAAAATACAAAATAGTTGAAAATTGAGAATTGAGAATTGAAAGTTGTTTTTCACTTTTTTTCGTTCACAGCAATCTTCGTTTTTTGAAATAGATTGCCAGCAACACTACGGTTATCAAACAAAGTCCCATTATGAGCCAAAAAGCATGTTTTTCTCCCTCGAAAGGTAAAGAAACATTCATCCCGTAAAGACTTGTTACAAAGGTAATTGGCAATAAAAGAGTAGAAATAAGGGTCAAAACTTTCATGGTTTCGTTGGTACGATTTGCCTGCATTGAGTCAAAAGTACCTGATAATGAATACGTTAATTCACCATAATCCTCTATCATATCCCACATTTTTTGATAGACATCTAAAATATTGCCCCAGTAATCTTCCATGTCTTCCGTTTGTTCAAAACCTTTAATTTCACCTGATTCAAATTTGTGAAAAACACGCAATTGAGGCTTAAAAATGGTGTTCAATTGTATAACATTTCTTCTTATAATTGAAATTTTTTCAATCAAAATACGTTCCGATTTTTTGTTAAACAATTCTCTGCTCACCTCCTCAATGCCTTGTCCTACCCGATTAACAAGCAGATAAGACTCATTGATTAAACGGTTGAGCAAATTATATAGCACGGCGTCGCTCGAACTGGCTATCAAATTGCTTATTGCGGTCGGGTTTTGTTTGTAATAATTAAACAAATCTTCGACCACCCAATGCGAGCGTCCAACGGTAATAATGTAATCCCTACCCCAGAAAATCTTCACTTCTTTTGTCCTTACAAAGCGTTTTAGATTGTCAAAGTGCGGAAAATGCAAAATGATAAAGTAGTAATCGTCATATACATCGACTTTCGGACGCTGTGTATAACTTTTGCAGTCTTCTATATCCAAGGGGTGGAAATCATATTTTTCCTGTAAATCATTTAAATCCTCATCTATGGGATGCTGAACATGCATCCATTTTAATTTGCCCAATTCTAAAGTATCTATCATACACAGCCCTTTCTTTTTTGATGTTAATTCTACATTTTCGTTATATTTTGGTTATACAATTTACAAAGATACACTTTTTTGTCAATAAAAAATAAAAATTCAAAAAAAAATAAAAAAAATAAAACTGCCCAACAAAAAATAATTGTTGAGCAGTAAAGAGTGTTATCTGCGTGATAATTAGTACATTCCGCCCATTCCGCCGGGCATACCGCCACCCATATTAGGCATGGCAGGTGTTTCTTCTTTAATTTCTGCCAAAACGCACTCTGTTGTCAGCAACATAGAGGCGATAGAGGCTGCATTTTCCAAAGCAATACGAGCAACTTTTGTAGGGTCTATAACGCCCGCTTTCATTAAATCTTCATACTCTTCGGTACGTGCATTAAATCCGAATGCATCTTTTCCTTCTTTTACGCGATTAACAATTACGGAGCCTTCTAATCCTGCATTTACAACAATTTGACGGAGAGGCTCTTCCAATGAACGACGAACAATTTCTATACCAAATTTTTCGTCATCATTTTCGGCTTTAAGATTGTCTAAACCGGCAATTGCACGAATGTAAGAAACGCCTCCACCGGGGATAATGCCCTCTTCGATAGCCGCACGTGTGGCATGCAAAGCGTCATCAAAACGGTCTTTCTTTTCTTTCATTTCCACTTCGCTGGCTGCACCAACATAAATGACGGCTACTCCTCCGGCTAATTTAGCCAAACGTTCTTGTAATTTTTCACGGTCATAATCCGAAGTCGTTTTTTCAATTTGAGCCTTAATTTGTGCAATACGCGCCTCAATATTTGATTTTAGCCCTTTCCCGCTGACAATTGTTGTATTTTCTTTATCAACAGTAATTTTTTCGGCTTGTCCAAGCATGTCCAAGGTGGCATCTTCCAATTTGAAACCTTTTTCTTCAGCAATCACTGTACCGCCTGTCAAAATAGCAATATCTTCCATCATTTCTTTCCTTCTGTCGCCAAATCCTGGGGATTTAACAGCAACAATTTTCAAAGAACCGCGTAAACGATTAACCACCAATGTTGCTAATGCTTCACTTTCAATATCTTCTGCAATTATCAAAAGTGCTTTGCCGGTCTGTGCTGCCTTTTCCAATATCGGTAAAAATTCTTTCATATTGGAAATCTTTTTGTCATACAACAAAATAAGAGGATTTTCATAAACGGCTTCCATTTTTTCAGCATCGGTTACAAAATAAGAAGAAATATATCCTCTATCAAATTGCATGCCTTCTACTACTTTGACTTCCGTTTCGGTAGATTTGGCTTCTTCGATAGTGATAACACCTTCTTTTTTAACCTTTTCCATCGCTTTTGCTATCATTTCACCAACTGTATTGTCATTGTTGGCGGAAATGGTGGCAACTTGATGAATCTTTTCTATGCTGTCGCCAATTTCTTGTGAATTATTTTTCAAATCTTTGACAACCGCAGCCACTGCCTTATCAATACCTCGCTTTAAATCCATCGGATTGGCACCGGCGGTTACATATTTTAACCCATGATTGAAAATAATCTGAGCCAAAAGTGTAGCCGTTGTAGTGCCATCGCCGGCTTGGTCATTGGTTTTGGAAGCAACTTCTTTAACCATCTGAGCACCCATATTTTCAACAGCATCTTTGAGTTCAATTTCTTTTGCTACTGTTACGCCGTCTTTGGTGATTTGAGGTGCACCAAATTTCTTGTCAATAATTACATTTCTGCCTTTGGGTCCTAATGTTACTTTTACTGCATTTGCCAAGGCATCTACTCCCTTTTTGAGACCTTCTCTTGCGTCCCAACTGTATAAAATTTCTTTTGCCATTGTTATTTCTTTTTTTTACTTCTGTTAAACAATTAAATTAGTGATAAAAAATTAGATAATAGCAAGAATATCAGACTCTTTCATTATCAAATAATCCTTGCCCTCATAATGGATTTCAGTTCCGGCATATTTTCCATAGAGTACCATGTCGCCTGTTTTGACGGTCATAGGTTCATCTTTTTTGCCGTTGCCTACTGCCACTACTTTCCCTCTTTGGGGTTTTTCTTTTGCCGTATCGGGAATAATAATTCCGCCTGCGGTCTTTTGTTCAGCCTCTGCTGCTTCTACTAAAACTCTGTCTGCTAATGGTTTAATTCTTAATTCCATATTTTCAACTACTTTTAAATGTTAATAATTCTTTTTTTTTATTTATCTATTAAATTTTTCTACTTGCTTAATATCAATTTCAATGCCATTGCCAAAAATAAGACATTTTGTCGCTTTTTATCATCTTTTATAACTTATAAATTGATATAAACAATTGATTTACAAATAGTTATATCAAACAATGACAAAATGGCAGTTCTTTTTTGACAGAACGAAAAAATGCAAAAAAAATCTCTACACTCTACACTCTACACTCTGAAAAAAAAGTTTTTTAATTTTTAATTGAAGAATTTGTGTATCTTTGCAAAGGTTTTAACTAAAAAATATTTTTCAAGTTCAAAAATATGTACGTATATAAGTTTAGATTAACCTTTGATGAGGTAGAAGATTTTGTGAGGGATTATGAAGTACCTGTTACACAGAAGTTTAAGGATTTTCATAATGAAATTGTCCGCTCTATAAAAGGACTCAATAAGGAAGAGTTGGCATCGTTTTATCTTTGCGACCGAAAGTGGAATAAATTACAAGAATTTACACTTTTGGACATGAACGAAGGCAGTGAAGACTATATAGAAAGCACGGAAGACCAGCCAACGGCTATCTGCATGGCTAATGCGGTTATCAATGAATATATTGACGACCCACACCAAAGATTGATTTATGAATTTGATTTTTTGAACCCAAAAGTTTTCTACATTGAACTAATGGAAACGGTCGATTCTAAATCAAAAGCAAGAACTTCCAAATGTGTATTTGCCTCCGAAGAATTGCCACAAGCAATTAATCTTTCGGCTGATATGGAAAAACACAAATCTTTTTTGTCCGATGATGATTTAGATTTAGACCTTGATGATTATTATGATGAGGAAGATTTGCAAAATTTGCAAGATGATTTTGAGTTTTAATTTTTGATTGTGTCCGATAAAAAACTGCTCGTAGTTGCCGGACCTACTGCGGTGGGAAAAACTGCTTTTTGCGTTGAGTTGGCAAAAAAACTCAATACAGTGATTATCAATGCGGATTCGAGGCAATTTTATCGCCAAACAAAAATTGGAACAGCAACACCCACGATTGAAGAGATGCAAAATGTGCCTCACTATCTTTTGGGGCATTTGTCTATTGAGGACTATTACAATGTGTCTATCTATGAGCAGGATGTGTTGCAGATTTTGAAAACCATTTTTGCACAAAATCAATATGCTATCCTTACCGGTGGCAGTGGATTGTATATTGATACCGTTTGCCACGGCATTGATGAATTGCCTGATATTGATTTAAATTTAAGACAACAAATTGAAAATGAATACATTACGCACGGATTGGTTTATTTACAAAATCAATTGCAGATGGTTGACCCTCAATACTTTCAATTAGTTGATAAACAGAATGTTAAGCGAATTATGCGTGCTTTGGAAATTTGCCGACAAACAGGGCAAACTTATACTTCACTTCGCAAGCGACAGCCTGTAAAAAGGGATTTTCAGATTGTCAAAATATGCCTTACAATGGAGAGAGAAATTTTGTATCAAAAAATCAATCAGCGTACTTTAGACATGGTGTTGGCAGGATTTGTAGAAGAGGCTCGTTCTCTTGTGCCGTATAAGCATCTAAATGCCTTAAATACAGTCGGTTACAAAGAACTTTTTCGTTATTTTGAGGGCGAATATGACTTACCTACCGCTATCGAAAAAATACAAACAAGTACGCGTCGCTATGCTAAACGACAAATGACTTGGTTTAAAAAAGATATTGATTATCAATTCTTTAACCCTTCTCAAAAAGAAGAAATTTATAAAATGATTTTGGAATAAATTTATAGATTAAAAAATTATGGTTCCCGACTTCGACGGTCTTATCTTTTTGAGAAAAAATTAACTGCCTGATTATCAGTGTTTTATATTTTTTTAGAAACGGATTTTTGAAATGTAGTGCCCCCCGCTAAATCGTAACGTGTTGATACTCTTTTGTTTACAAATCGCAATCATCGAAGTCGGGAATATGGTAGGTACGGTGAGAATTTGCATTTTTCATTTTACGTATTTATCCCATTTTGTTTTAGAATTTCTTCAATTGTAGCCATCGGGATGTCTGTCAAAGCATGAATTTCTTCAACTGATTGCAACTTTCGCCACATTTTTAGGACAAATTCTGTTTCTTTTTCTTCCCTGCCTTTTTCTAATCCTTTTGCCTCACCTTTCTTTTCACCCTCAACCAAACCTTCTACTCTTCCTTCTGCTCTGCCTTCTTCTAAAGCCTCTCTTCGGGTTTCGTTTTGCAGGGTTTTTTCGGTTGAAATGGCGTCAGAATTACGCTCGTATAGAAACAATTCCGCATCCGTGTAACCCCC
>JAISTU010000113.1 GCA_031272415.1 Bacteroidales bacterium
AAAATTAGCAGGTACAAAATGGAAACTCGAAGGTATAGTAAATGAACAGACAGGCGAAATGCAAATACTTGTGCCAACTGATTGCGAAGAATGTTATACTTTGGAGTTTGATACGGATACAACCGCTTGTGGCAAAAGTGTTATGAGTACAGTGTATATTAATATAAACTATTTGGAAGGATATAGTTTAACCTTTGAAAACGAGCCATATAACGGTAATGATTATCGCGCAGCGCTTAGTTATATGAATGGCAGATATATAATTGAAGAAAGTCAATTAAAGTTGTATTTTGAAGAAGTCAATGTTTCTTATTATTTATTTTTTTTAAAAAATTATCACAATGAAAACGAAAAGATTTTTCACAATTGGTATTGTATTACATTTTCTGATATGTAATATGCACGGGCAGATAAGCACGAAAGAAGTGCCCGTAAGTTTTGAGATACAAAATCTTTCTGCGAAGTCGGTTCTGTCCGTGGCAAATGTAATTGTTAAAGAATAGCCCCCTAAATCCCCCTCAAGGGGGGACTTTTTGAAATAATGTAGAGACGTAGCGTGCTACGTCTTTACTTGTATTGTCTGAACTTTGATTTTCGTATGATTTATAAGATTGGCAGGATTATAATAATCTTGAAAATCATTCAAAATCAAAGTTCAGACAAGAAGGGGGGATTGCGGGGCAAGCCCGCAATGACGGTGGAGACGGAGGCACAGATTTTAGAAATTTTTTCTCCCAAAAATGCAAAAAAAATAATCTCTCCACTACCCTACGCTCACGCCGTTTTTGACTAATTGTGAGGGAGTTATCAACACCAAACGTCCGTCAGCGTCTTCGGCTGATAGCAACATTCCTTCGCTGTCAATGTTTTTAAGTTTTCGGACAGCAAAATTGGCAATAAAACAGACTTGTTTGCCCACCAATTCCTCAAATTTAGGGTAAGATTTGGCAATTCCACTAACAATTGTTCGCTTGTTTGCCCCGTCATCAATCACAAATTTGAGTAATTTATCGGTTTTTGGAACGCGTTCACAAGCCAAAACAGTGCCTACACGAATATCTATTTGCGAAAAAGTATCAAAACTGCACTCGGCTTTGACAGGCTTTGGCATATAGGCGGCTAATTGATTTTGTTTTTTAATTTCTTCCAATTTAACTAATTGTTTTTCAATGACTTCGTCTTCTATTTTTTTGAATAAAAATTCAGCCTCATTGATAATGTGTGCATCTTTTAACAGATGTACATTGCCGGCTTGTCGCCATGTATAATTGCCAAGATTGAGCATTTTTTTCAATTTTTGAGATGTAAAAGGCAAAAACGGTTCACACAATATTGCTAAATTAGCCGTAATTTGGAGAGCGATATTCATCACAGTTTGAACACGTTGCGGGTCAGTTTTTACCACTTTCCAAGGCTCATTATCGGTCAAATATTTATTGCCCAAACGTGCCAAATTCATCAATTCGCTCAATGCCTCTCTAAAATGATATTTTTCAATATTTTTACCAATGAGTTCAGGATAGATAGCAATTTGTGCAATCGCCTCATTATCAATATTTTTCAATTCCGTAACAGCGGGTATTTTTCCTTGATAATAATTGTGGGTCAAAGAAATAATTCGATTGACATAATTGCCCAAAATTGCCAATAATTCATTGTTATTTTTTGCCTGAAAATCGCTCCATGTAAAATCGTTATCTTTGGTTTCGGGCGCATTGGCGGTCAAAACATATCGCAAAGTGTCCTGTTGGTTGGGAAAATCAATCAAATATTCATGCAACCAAACCGCCCATTTTTTGGATGTTGAGATTTTGTTGCTTTCCAAATTCAAAAATTCATTGGCAGGCACATTGTCGGGCAAAATATAATTGCCGTCCGCCTGCAACATTACAGGGAATATAATGCAGTGAAAGACAATATTATCCTTACCTATAAAATGCACTAATTTGGTATTTTTATCTTTCCAATAATCCTCCCATTTTTTGCCTGTTTGTGCTGCCCAAATTTTGGTGGCGGAAATGTAACCAATAGGTGCGTCAAACCAAACATACAGCACTTTCCCTTTCTCGTTGGGCAAGGGCAATTTCACCCCCCAATCCAAATCTCGCGTAACAGCACGGGGCAATAAACCGGCATCTATCCACGATTTACATTGTCCATAAACGTTTGATTTCCAATCAGTTTTATGCCCTTCTAAAATCCATTTTTTCAAAAAATCTTCATATTGGTCAAGCGGCAAAAACCAATGTTTTGTCTCTTTTAAAACAGGAGCATTGCCGCTGAGCATTGATTTAGGATTGAGTAATTCGGTAGGACTTAAACTGCTTCCGCAGGCTTCACATTGGTCGCCATACGCTTGCTCGTAGCCACATTTTGGACAAGTTCCAATAATGTATCTATCCGCCAAAAACTGCTCTGCTTGCTCGTCATAATATTGTTGGGTTGTTTTTTCGATAAATTTTCCTTTTTCATACAAATTTTTAAAAAAATCAGCCGCCGTTTGATGATGCACAGGGTCAGAAGTGCGGGAATATATATCAAAACTGATGCCTAAATCCTCAAAAGATTGCTTAATAATTTGGTGATATTTATCTACAATTTGTTGAGGTTCAACACCTTCCTTTCGGGCTAAAATAGTAATAGGAACGCCATGTTCATCGCTTCCGCCGATAAAAACAACGTCCTCTTGGCAAAGTCTCAAATACCTTGCATATATATCGGCAGGAATATAAACGCCCGCCAAATGTCCAATATGTAAAGGTCCATTGGCATAGGGCAATGCCGACGTGATTGTATGTCTTTTAAATTGATTTTCTGTATAAAGCATATTTTTGTACCTGCTATCTTATGTGATATACAAAAATACACATTTTTTTCAATTAAAAATTAAAAAATATTTTTTTTATTAAAAATTGTGAATTGAGAATTGAGAATTAAATTTCCTCTTCGTCCCTTTATTTTTTACCAACTTTTCATCAATTTTAGAACGTTTTTATCCCAAAATGCAAAAAAAAACTACACACTCTCTCAGACAAGGCATACCGTTACCGCTACAATCAATGTGAGTAGCCAAAGTATTAACGATTTTTTGCCAGTAATTTGGTTACTCCGTGATACAAATCCATTTTGTCAAATTCGCTTACTTCAACACTTCTAACAGTGCATTAAGATTAGGTGTAAGAATAATTTCTGTTCGGCGATTTTTTGAGCGGGCTTCTTTGGTGTTATTGTCATCAATGGGAACATATTCGCCTCTCCCTGCGGCAGTTAGCCGTTGTGGTTGTATAGACGGTGCATATTTGAGAATTGCTTTTACCACCGAAGTCGCCCGCATGACGCTCAAATCCCAATTATCCCTAATTTGTGCCCCCGAAGCCGCCGTCAAAGGCACATTATCCGTATGACCCTCTACCAACACGTTAATGCCTGTGTCAGAGGTTAACACGTTTGCCAATGCCTTCAAAGCCTCTTCTCCTTTGGGGTCAATATTGAATTTTCCGCTGGCAAAAAGCAACTTTTCATCCATAGAAACATATATTTTCCCATCTTTTTCGCTCACCGCCAAATCACTACCTTCAAACCCTTTGAGTGCCGTTTTTATTTTGGCTTTCAACGCCTGCACATCTGCATCTTTTTTGTCCAAAATAGACTGTAATTCAATCATTTTAGCATTTTGAGCATTTAAATCATTGGTTTTTTTAGTCAAATCTTCTTCCAAATCATTGAGTTCCTTTTCTTTGGTTTCGAGTTGCTGTTGCATGCCATTGAGACGGGCAAGCATGTTTTCCAATTCTTTTTTATTGCCTGTATTCATGGCAGAATAGGTTTTGGTCAATTCGTCATAATTCTGTTGTAAATTATTTAAATTAGACTGTAATTCACGATTTTGCCTTCCTAAAACCAAAGTATCTTGCAAAAATTGCTTAATTCTCTCATTATCTTGCATTTGTGTTGATTTCAATTGGGCAAGTTGATTGTCCAAATTGGTTTTATCAATCTCTATTTTTTTCCTCTGGGCTTCACAATTACTCAAAGCATCGCTGATTTCAGTGTATACTTTTTTACTTACACACCCTTCCAATCCTATACAAACTGCTAATATTGCAGTACTTACAATCAATATTTTTTTCATCTTCCTAAAAAAATTAAATACTTTTTACAAAGATACACCTTTTTCTCAATTAAAAATTAAAAAACTTTTTTTTTATTGAGAATGGAGAATGGAGAATTATTTTTTTTTGCATTTGGGGAGAAAAATGTTCTAAAAAATGAAAATGGATAGTTATTTTTGCTATTTTATTATACTTTCATTGTTTTTATTGGGTATTTGGGTATTTTTCAGCACAACTTCTTTTGACGTGTTGGCATAACAATAGACACAAAAATGGGGACAAGTATTGTACATTCCAATATCCTTGCTAATCATGCAATTACAAGATTTTCTCTGTCCTTTGTCTTTCAACTTTTCGGGTGATAGTGGTGTGTTGGCATTGTCAAATAAATCGCCTTTTAGGGGCATTTTTCCATAATTGAGATAATGTACCAACGCTTTATCTTCACTGAAAATTTGTTTCATCAATTCACCGTCAATACAGCGATTATGTTCTATTCCAAATTGTTGTAAATCAATTTGTTCCGCACATGTAGAAAGAGTAATACTCCAACCATTTTGTTGCCAATGTTCTCTAATTTTCACCAATCCTTCTGCTATTTCACTCATTGTCTGATAGTTCCATTCCTTGTAAGCAATGTTTGCCCGTTTGAGATTGTATTCCACTTTTTTGTAAAATTCTCCAATGTCGGCAAAACTAAAAAACAATTTATCTGTATAGCCTTTGAGTTGATTTTCAATGTTCCAAATGCGTTTCAATATTTCGCGTGGAGTAATATGTTCGGTCAAAATCATGGGGTCAAACCGCCAAATAACTTTTTCTTTGCCAATTTTATCCGAAAGGGCATATCAAAATCAGTTCTCCGCTAAAAAGAGAAAATAAAAGGTATTTTTTGTGTTTTTTTGAGAGAAAATGAATATAGAGTGTAGAGTGCAGATTTTTTTTGTATTTTGGAGAATAATGTTCTAAAATTAAACATTTCCCCTGCACCGTCATTGCGGGTTTGCCCCGCAATCCCTTTGTCTGAACTGTGATTTGGAATGATTAACATGATTACTATGATTTCACACAAATCAAAAAAATCATACGAAAATCAAAGTTCAGACAATTTTTAAAATCATAATAATCATATAAATCGTATGAAAATCAGCGGTTCAGACAAATTTATTGTGCTTTTTTGATTATTTCTTTTAAATCTGTAATTAGTCGTTCTTTTGAAGTAAGCCCGACATATCGTTTAACCTCTTCGCCATTTTTAAAAATGATAATAGTAGGGATAACGGCAACAAGATACTCTTCATCAGTGGCTTTGCACGAGTCAAAATTT
>JAISTU010000176.1 GCA_031272415.1 Bacteroidales bacterium
GTATTAGGCACCAATTCCGCCGGCAAATAGTCAATATTACTGATTTCCTTCCCCTTCGGCAACGGAATCAGCGCATTGAGAAAACTTATCAACAAATCAGGATGTTCTCCAAATATTTTCTTAAAAACCAAATCCACACGCGGGTCTAAATATCTGCTCATAATGCTACATTATTTTATTTTTTTACTAAATTACAAAAATACACATTTTTTTGAATGGAGAATTGAAAACTTTTTTTTTCAGAGTGTAGAGTGAAGAGTGTAGAGTGTAGATTTTTTTTGTATTTCTGAATAAATTTGTTCTAAAATATTTTCTCCATTTTTTTGTATCTCATTGATAATCAAGGAGAATAATAAATTCTTGAAAAACAAGTTGATATGAAAAAATGCAAAATTATCTTGCAAAACTGCACTTTTTTATTACAAATCAGTTTTTTCGCATTCATCGCATAATTGCAGGTCTTTTTCTTTGAGAAGAGAGTTGCCATAGTATAAATCGTGATAAGTTTTAATATTATTACTATCAAAGAAAACAATCTGATTACTATTATTCATGTTTATTTCAATGTATGTTGCATTTAGAATATCTTTAACATGTTCAGATTCCTCCATACTCAAGGAACCTGTCGGTAACGTAGCAATACCATTTTGAATTTTTAAACAAGAATTTTCATCAAACATAAAAAAATCATTTACGGTAGCATAATCTATTTTGACACACATAACTCCACAAATCCAAGTATCTCTTTTTAATTTATGTATTTTAATGATTTTCCCTTTAAGTTGAATATTATCATATATTTTCGCTATACGTTGCTCAATCTTTATTGTTTGATGACGGCTATGTGTGAACAAAACAATTGCAATAATCAACCATACAATAAAAAAGAAAAGAAAAATCCAAAGAAATTTATGAGGTGCTTTTATGAACATTTTTACAGATTGAAAAGAAATTTAAGATGCGAATATCAATTGAATCCAATATCAAACATTGATCTTTGACGTGTAGGTTTTGGAGTTGTTAATAACCCCATGTATCCTGCATGCCCGCCAGCGCTTGCACTAAATCCTGCAAAAAAACCTTGTTGTGGTCCCACAGCAGCAGAAACCCCAAACGAAAGAACATTCCAACCCGGTTTAGAATATGCATATTGCCCATTGAGCGATAATCCACCTAATACTTCTTGCAATCCAACAGACACATTTCCCCCATAATATTTCCCCGCAAAATCTTTTGGGGTGTAAAATTCTTTGTCATCTGCCCATGCTAAAAAAATATTAAATTGTCCACCTATTGCAGCACTAACGGACGTTGTGCCTATTACTTGCGATTCAACTCCTGCATAATCATACCAATATCCTGCATAGTCGCCCCCCAAAAACAGCACGCTTGACGTATATGCATTAAAACTCGTTCCTACTGCTGCTGCACCGGTAGCATTTAGTCCTATTTCATAGCCTATTGCTAAATTAGAAACGTCCGTAATTGTCTGATTACCACCAAAATCAATATTTGAATTTATTTTTATATCAACTGCATTGGTTTTGATAGTCAAACTTGAATTATTCGCACCTGTTATAACAACATCATCATAATCAGACAGTCCGCTTGGATCTACCCGATTTATCGGAGAATTAGAACAATAACTATATGGCGACATAAAATGTTTTTCTTCAAACAGCCCATCCCTACTTATAAACACCGGCGGACTCTGATACCTCGCCTCAAAATAATACATTCCATTTTCTTCATCCAATTCCTTCCCATTAAACTTAAAATCAGGCACTTGTCCGTCGCTCCAATCGATGTTATACTCGTTCACTACTTCCCCGAAAGGTGCGTACTCAACTTGCTGTACTGCAACACCTGTCCCATCTGTTACTAACTGCGTGCTACTCAAGTGATTACCTGTGTAATAATGCTTTGTAATTTCTTCTATTCCATTTTTCATTTTATTAAAGTTTTGTCTTACATTGCTTTAACAACGTCAAATCTCTGATATTATTGCAAATTGTTCATTTTTTAGAACAAATTTCTCCAAAAATGCAAAAAAATCTACACTCTACACTCTCCACTCTTCACTCTGAAAAAAAACTTTCGCTTATTTCAGTTCTACTGCTTGTATTGCGGCTTCCATTTGACGCATATAATCGCGTTTTTTATCCGAAGGAGCATACAAAAAAGCATCAATATTGACAATCCTTTGTCGTGTTGTGTCCAAAAAAGCATAATTTACAAAAGCACCTCCCATAAAATCAGGATATGTTGTCTCCCACAATCCGCTTGTACGGACAGCAAAATATTGACCCACTTTTACATTTTGAGACTCGACAGGTATATGTTTCTCATCTACAACAATATACGAACTATCTATGCTCCCAAAAACATATTTTTTAGTCAATTCATTTCTGCGGTCAATAATTTGTCGCATTGTCAATTGAGCCGTATCGGTATAATCTTGCGTATAAATCAAAAAACTTTGTGTCCATTCTTTGGTATCCATTCTTAACCAACAAAATTCATCATTTTGAACTGCTACTATAAACTCTTGAAGCACAATCAATTGCAAATGATAGTTTTTTTCTAACATCTGTGTAATTTTGAAATTTTGCTTGGAGCGATAGGCACGTTCAAAACGTTTAAATTCTGTTTGTAGTAAGCGGTCGGTGATTGCTTTTGCGTTCAAATTAAAATAATCAACCGCCGTTTGCGCATCTGGGGCTACCACTTTGATAATCAATTGCGGAGTTGCCCATTTGTCGTTTGAGACAGTAATTTGCGGCTCTCTTTTGCTTGCATCTATCTGAAAATAAACGATATTGCGTTGCTTTTGATAAACAGCCGAAAATCGCTCTATGGCAACATGCGAAAGATTAAACATCGGCTCCGATTGTGGCAATCCTAACACAGACTGGGTGAGTGTTTTTTTTACTGCCTCTCCCAAACTGCTATTCCATTGATTATCAGAACATACAATCAATACCTCCCCCGCATGACCCGAAGATGAGAGCAAACCATTCCCTTGCGACCCAAAATGCGAACAAGCATTCAAAAGCCACAACATGAGCATACATAATATGCTCGCTTTGAACATTTTAATCATTTTTTTACGACAATACTGTTGTTAGTAAATTTCTTTTTTAATGTTCAAAGCCAAAATTGGAATGGGCGACCGATTGACCATCCTTTCACAAAATGGTGTCATTCCAAGCACATTTTCGCCGTCTAATTCAATCTCTTTCATCAGAATTATCAGGTTAACGGAATGTTTTTCTGCTTGTTCGAGGACGGTTTCCAATTTTGTGCTTGTGTTTTTGACCAATACGGACTCAATTCGCAAATTTTTATTGACCAAATAATTTTCTGCTATTTGCACATAAGCATTTACAGTGGCTTTTAATGTTTTAAAATTGCCTGTGTAAAGCCCTACAATATGCAATTTAGACTGAAACGCCTGTGCTAATTCGGCTGCGATGGGCAATTTTTGCAAAGTTTCATGCGTGTCGTCAATAATGAGCAGAATATCAGTGAGATGTTTACTAATTTTGCGACCTGCACGGATACTCAAAACAGGACATTGAGCAGCCTCTATGGTTTTGAAGGCGGAAGTTCCGATAAAAACTTCCTCAAATCCGCTACATCCGTGCGTGCCTACCACAATAAAAGCGTCTCCCTGTTCGGTGGCTTCTGCACTCAATTCGCGACTGATTTTGCCGATACGAATTTTGTACTCCACATTGGGGTTGTGCATTTTTTTGAGGCATTCTTTTTGCAACGCCTTTAATTTTGGCTCTACAATAGCGATAATATTGGTCGTTATTGTATCTTCGCCTACCAATGCCTTCGCATCGGGCGCAATAACAAACAACAGCGTCAAACGAGCCTCAAATTTGTCCGCCAACGATACCGCATGGTGCATCGCATTGAGCGAACATTCCGAAAAGTCTATCCCTACTATTACGTTTTTCATTTTAGTTTTTGGTTTTAAATTGGTGAATACTATATTTATATTACATTATATTTTATTAAATTATTTATTTTTCAAACAGAAACATCCGCCTTAATAGCAGGATGTGATTGATAATCAATTATTTCAAAATCATTATAAGTAAAATCTTCAATGTTTTTGACAGTAGGATTGAGCCGCATGGACGGCTGTTGAAACGGCTGTCTGGTCAATTGCAATTTTGCTTGCTCTAAATGACTGGTATACAAGTGCAAATCTCCAAAAGTATGAATAAATTCTTTTGCTTTTAAGTTTGTAACTTGTGCAATCATCATTGTCAGCAAAGCATAAGAGGCAATATTGAACGGCACCCCCAAAAATGCATCTGCACTACGCTGATACAACTGACACGACAATTCTCCATTGGTAACATAAAACTGAAACAATATATGGCAAGGGGCTAAACGCATTTGCGACAAATCGCCAACATTCCAGGCAGAGACTAACATTCTGCGAGAATTTGGACTGTTTTTAATTTCATTGATAACATTGGTCAATTGGTCAATATATTTTCCATTTGTGGCAGTCCAATGTCGCCATTGATGTCCGTAAATGGGTCCCAAATTACCTTTTTTATCCGCCCATTCATCCCATATAGTTACCTGATTATCATGCAAATATTTAATATTTGTATCTCCTTTGATAAACCACAGCAATTCATAAATGATAGATTTGAGGTGCATTTTTTTTGTGGTCAGCAACGGAAAACCATTTTGAAGGTTAAACCGCATCTGATAACCAAAAACACTGTAAGTGCCTACACCCGTTCTGTCATCTTTTAAAACCCCTGTATCCAATATATGTTCTAATAAATCCAAATATTGTTTCATGTTCTTTTGCTGTATTAAAAAAAATATTCTTAACTATTTGCAAAGATACACTTTTTCTTCAATTAAAAATTAAAAACTTTTTTTTTTAATTGAGAATTGAGATTTTTTTTTTTTGCATTTTTGCACCTCCCTTGTCTGAACTTTGATTTAGAATGATTAACATGATTACTATGATTTCACATTAATCAAAATAATCATACTAAAATCAAAGTTCAGACAAGGATAATGTAGAGACGGGGCACGCAACGTCTTTACAATCATAAAATCTTGGTAATCATATAAATCTTATGAAAATCACAGTTCAGACAAGGACATCGCGGACCGTGCCCGCAATGACGGTGCAGGAGGAGGTACAGTTTAAATGGAAAATGTACAGATTTTAGAACGTTTTTCTCCCAAAATGCAAAAAAAAATCTACACTCTAACTTTCATCTCTCCACTAAAAAAGAATCATCTTCCTATTTTAAATCCTAATGTAAGGGCAAAGATGCTTTTGGTGTAGGAGGTAGTGTAAGGATTGAGAGTGCCGGCATCGTAAAAAACACCTTTATCTTTTGAGA
>JAISTU010000050.1 GCA_031272415.1 Bacteroidales bacterium
GTTTCGCGTTTTTCGGTTAATTACAAGCCGGTCAACCCGAAATTTCCGATTAAAGCCGTTCTGCTTTCGCCCGCCGATATTGTGCTGGTGCTGTGCGACAGTTTTTATAACGATATAAATTTCATAAAATCGTACGATATTCATTTTCTGTCGAGCGACGAAATCAATACCGAGGTTTATCAGTTGAAGGAACGCTTAAAAAACCGTTCAGAACAGCAGACCGTATTTGCCGAAGACGATGTGCTTGACATACAGGATTATTTCGAGGAGTATTTCCAGAAGGCGGACAAAGTCATTGATTCAATGTTTTTTGATGAAATTTCGCTGCTGATTTCAAAAGCAAGACCGGATGAATGGAAAGACATTTTTCCTCTTTTGTGGAATAAAAACGAGATTTTCACAACATTATTCGCCTCGTTGATTTCAGAATACGGCAAACTGAATTTTACGAATTCCGTATATCTGCCATTGGAAGCGGTTTTGTACCGATTTGGCACTTTGCTCGATGTGAAACGATTGAGGGAAATCTATACGGAGGCAGACAAGATTGAACCGAATTATACGGCTACAACAAAAGTTTTATTGCCTGCAAACAATCAGGAAATCAACTTTGCCAAATCCTATCTCTGCGCTTTGTCCGCCGAGTTGGTTTTCGGACAGTCGGAAACGTTACTGAACAGCAAACCGTTTTTGAAAGAAACCGATTTGTTAGACTTTCCGGGCGCAAGGTCGCGAATGGAAAAACCGTTAGAGGCAATCGAAAACAAGACCATTCCCGATTTGCTGCTGCGCGGAAAAGTGGCGTACCTGTTCAATAAATATTCCGATGCAGAAAAGATTAACATTCTGATTTTCTGCGCAAAACACGAACAAACGGCTCAACGCATTATGCCACGTTTGCTCAATAATTGGGTAAATAAAATTGTTGGCGACACAGCCGAAAAACGAGAAGCGTTTATTGCAAAATCCAAAATTTCGCCGCTGTTTGTTATCGGAACTTTCTTTAATGTCAATTTGGCATACAATCCTTTGTTAGATAAAGCAGACGGAACGGGAACGCCTTTAAACAATCGTTGGTTGCAGCGTTTTACAACTACTTTGGAAAAAGAATATTTTGAAAAAGTAACTTACACTTGGTTTGATAATTGGACTAAATCGCAGCCTGATTTTCAAAATATTTTCCTCTTGCGCGATTTTGAAAAATCGGAAACGCCAAGCAATCTTTTCAAAGGATTTAATACGCACAAAACTGAATTAGAGGAAGTTCCAACGCCTCAATATCCGAATTTTCGTCAAGACCTGCGCCAATCATTTCTTGATTACGATTTTGTAAGACGGCATTTTGCCAATCCCGCCGAATCGTGGGTCGAAGCGGCAAGTATCAACAAAGACGGTACAAAATTGATTATTGAAAAATTGACCATTGCCGCTAACAATATCAACGCAGCCCGCTTTGAAAAAACAGTTGCCGAACTCAACGAAATAAAGCAAATTGTCATTGCCGAATTAGACAAGCATTTTCATAGCAACGACAAAGACGAAGTATTGCAGAAAGCCAAAAACATCGCAGGCGATATACAGTTTAGATTGGCGACGGCTTTTTCTGCCGATAAAATTAAAAATTACGGACAATTGATGAAAGAATTGATGCTTGACGAGAGTTCAGTACTTGCACTTTTCCGTAAAAAAGTGGATGCACTTGAACACCGCGATGTTGTTAATATGGATATTTACAGCAATTATCGCATTTTAGTTCCTGTTGAAAAAGACGATACGACAGAAAAATATTTTGAGCGGTTGTGTCAATATTTTGAAAAAAACACAGACGAACGCAAAGCAGAATTTCGTGCCGAACTGGATGCAAAACAAATTGATTTAGAAGAACTTATAAAAGGAAATTCGGATTTAATTAAAAATAATGCACAACAATTGGCGGAGGCGCTGCTCGAATATTGGTTTGAATATGTTGAGTTGAACGACAAAATATTTATACAGCAAATTTTAGGAAAAGATACAAGTTTAGAGAATATTAAAGATATGTATCAAAAATTGTTTAAAAAATTAGGAATTGTCAAGAAAATTGCCGAAAAGATACGCCGTTATGTTGATGGACACAGCAAAACAGATTTGCCTTATGAAATTGTTGCCGATATTAGCGCTGAATTGTTGAACAAATGTATCAATACTGTTGGTTTTGAATATCTTGACGAATCGGAAATCAACGATTTGCGACAGGCAAACACTCAAAACAATTTAGGTTTGATTTTGGATAACAATACCAACTCCACTGAAAGTTCGGTGGAGGAACTGTTTTCAAAAATCGAAAATCAGACAAAAATTATGACCGAACAGCCCGAAGAAATGAAATCGTTACCAAATTACCGTAATTATTTGGCTTGGAGCAACCGCCTTAAAATCGGCTTTGTTTCCGTTTGCGATATTCCAAATTATGATGTAACGGCAAATGCTAATTTGGGGAAAATTATTGAAGAATGTAAAACTATAAAATATTGATTATGTTGACGTTAAGGAAGAACGAATTAAGAGCACGGAATGCAATTTTGTTGATCGGGATTGTGTTGGCTTTGGAAATTGTAAGTATTGTTTCAAATCTTATACAATACGACTTACTGCAATCTATTGCAAATGGATATTATATCTCCGAAGAAGTGGCAACGGCAAATGACACACGCGAACAGATAATTGGTGTCGTTTATTTGATTGTTTACTATATTTCATTTATAACTTTTATTAAGTGGTTTAGGCGAGCATATTATAATTTGCATCAAAAAATAGACAACTTATCCTATTCGGAAGGTTGGGCTGCGGGCAGTTGGTTTGTCCCTATAATTCATTTGTACCGACCCTATAAAATAATGAAAGAACTTTATGTCAAAACAAAAGAGTTTTTGCAAAGTAAAAATGAGGAGGAAAAAGTTAGTTATACAACCTCATATTTAGGCTGGTGGTGGGCTTTGTGGATTATTGATGGTGTTTTGAGCAAAGCCGTTTATCGTTTATCAAAAAAAGCCGACTCTGTAACTGATTTATTGTCTGTAACAACATGGAGCATTATCTCAAGTATAGTAGGCATTATTGGTGCCATTATTACGATTAAAGTAATAAAAGATTATTCACGCGTAGAACCAATATTGCTTGAAGTTGAAAAAAAAGAAATACAAATAGAGAATACAGAATTAAATTAAAAAATAACATTTATGGCGACAGTAGATAAACACGAACTTTTATTTAGCACAGATTTAAAATATTTCAAAGCATTGCAATTGATTGGCGGAAAGTCAATTTTCGACAGATACAAAATTGCCAGCACAAGTATCATTGGCAAATACATTGACGAAAAATACCGCAATTTTTTGGCATATCCTGTAAAAGAAGGAGATAAAATTGAATTTCACGGGATAAAAGCACAAAATGATGAGCCACGCATTTTGTCTGAACTGCAAGGCGATGACGCTGCAAAATATCAAACTGTAAAAGAAGAAACTTTGCAGCATTATCAAAGCAAAATTAACGAACTCAAAAATGCCGGCAAAACTGACGATGCAAAGTTTTTGAACGATGCAGTAAAATTTATTGACGACAGATTTGCATATTGCTATGATAATAAAGTAATTCTCGGTGCATGGGGAATGACTGTGCGGGATAATGTAAGAGAAGATATTACCGAAATCCGCAAATCTGTGCCCCGAAAACAAAAAACTATCGAACAAGCAATTGATACCAAACCACCAACTCCATTTGTTGTTTCTTTTAACGCAGGTGAAAATGGCATACTTAAGGGAAATAATATTGTTAGTAAAGAGTCTAATTCATGCCTTAACGATGATGAGATTCCGCAAATTAAGCCAAATAATGGTTACGAATTTATAGGTTGGAGTGAAGAGCCACAAGGGTATCAAGTGTCAGGGAATAAGGAATTTACGGCTCAATACAGAGAAATTCCTATTGCTCCTGCAAAACTTCCTTGGTGGAAACGGTTTTGGTTGTGGTTTACAGGCAAAGGATGTCTGAAATGGTTACTTTTGGCATTGCTATTACTTTTGTTGTTGCTTTTATTATGGTGGTTGTTGCGAACATGCAGGGGACATCATTTGAGTGGAGGTGCGGCTCTCAGTGATAATGATTCTACATGGTTGCATGAAGACCCTACGCGTGGTTATGGCGGTGGTATCTATGACCCGTATAATCCTTATAATCCTATTCCTACGCCTCCGGGATACGAAGATATTTTGCCGCCTCAACAAGGTTTATTGCCCCCAGTGGAAGATAATCCCGAAATTATACCCGGCAATCCGTCTATTATCGCTAATAGATTGAATATTCTAATGGAAAATGAAGATAAATCTATTCTTGATTTGGCAAAAGATTTTAAAGCAAAATATGCTGATGCAAAATACAAAATTGTCTATTATGATGATGTAGTGAAACGGATGCAAATTGAAATTCCAAAAGAGGAACGCGAACAAATAAAACAAGAAATTCCTTCTCAATTTGCCCCTGAATATGAATTATTTGTGTTTGACGAGGCTTTGTTTGAAGGCACATATACTCCCAATGACCCTGCTTTTTCAGATGCTAATAAATCTTGGTATTTAAAGAAAATCAATGCGCTACAAGCGTGGGATATTACCAAAGGCTCTGAAAAAATTACTGTGGCTATTGTTGATAATGGTTTCAATCTCAAACATCCCGAATTAAGCAGTAAAGTTATTCAGCCTTACAACGTTTGGACACACAATGACAAAATTTTTCCGCAATCGGTTGACCACGGCACACACGTTGCAGGGACAGCATTGGCAATTTCGGATAATGGAGAAGGTATTTGCGGGATTGCCCCTGCTTGTAAATTTATGCCTATTCAAGTTGCGGACCAACGTGGATTGATGACAACAACTTCTGTGTTGGATGGTATTTTATTTGCTTTGTATCAGGGTGCTGATGTGGTGAATGTTTCTTTGGGATGCCAGTTTAGAGGGCTTTCACAATTCCCAGAAAGTGAGCAACAAAATTTAATTCGCAATCATTTCAAAGAAGAAGAGCGTTTGTGGCGTGAAATTATGCGTATTGCTGCCAATCATAATTCTACCATTGTGGTCGCAGCAGGTAATGATAATGTGTTGGCTGGCATTGATGCTCTGCAACGTCCTGAATTGTTTATTACCGTTTCGGCAACAGGTAAAGATAATCAAAGCAGTAATAAAGCCAATTTTAGCAATTATGGTCAATTTTCTACCATTTCTGCTCCGGGAGTAGATATTTACAGTTCGACAGGTAAAAAAGATTATACTGTAATGAGTGGGACAAGTATGGCAGCACCTATCGTTACCGGTGCAGTGGCTTTGATGAAAAGTATCAATGATACTATTACAACTAAACAAATTATCTGCATTTTGCAGGGAACAGGTTTAGAAACACAAGGAAATATCGGCAAGTTAATACAGTTAGATAAAGCCCTGCAAACAGTACAATCGGGAGATACAGTAGATTGTACGCCTACACCCTCTACCGGCGATGTGCAAGTGTTGTTAAGTTGGAACAATTACAATGACTTGGATTTGATAGTTACTGACCCTTATGGAGAAACTGTTTTTTTTAGAAATCGAATGGCTGCAAGTGGAGGACAACTTGAAATTGATATGAATGTGGAATATCCCGACAGTAAGAATCCTATTGAAAACATATATTGGCAGCCCAACGGCGCGCCCAATGGAACATATAATGTTTATCTTTTGTATTATCACAGACATGAATCAGGTATCAATGCAACACCTTATAATATAAAAGTAAAATATGGCAGTAAAACAGAGGATTATAGCGGAGTGATAAAAAAAGAAGATAACACAATTCATATTTGCAGTTTCACTTTGGGTACAGCGAACAATATCCGGCAAAATCCGATTTTGCAAAATCCGAATACGCCGCCTGTAGCCGACCGCCGCCGCTCGCAATTGGAACAAGAGCGCGACAGTTTGCAAAATGAGTTAGACCGCGTAAATAATGAATTAAGAAGAATTGGAAATAGAAGATAATA
>JAISTU010000065.1 GCA_031272415.1 Bacteroidales bacterium
AAAGCCTTGCCATAGAATTTAACACCTCCGTGTTGGGATAATCCAGGCTATAATCATCTGTAGTTCCCTCACGCAGAGTTAAATAGCCACTTTGATAAAGAAATTTTTCAGGGCTTGCATTGTCAATATCACCCGGATTTCGAGCAACCTCTTTTGAAATACCTAAATTCCGAAATTGTTCTACCGTCAAATGCTTTTCTTTCAAGTAATTAGCAATCACACTGGGAGTGCCGGACTCGAACCAATAATCCGCAAAATCTTTACTCTTAAAAAACAGCAGTGTAGAATATGGATTGTACAATCTATGAACACCATCAAAACAAAAACCATCATAATAGTTTCGCATTTTATCCATCAACTCATCCACTGTTATTTGCATTGCGGTTGCCGTATCTTGTAGATAATCAGGGAAATATTGTTTAATTTCTTCTTCTGTATAACCGCACATCTCGCCATATTGGGAATCGAATGAAATATCAGTAAGATTGTTCAATTTTGAAAACACCCCTACTCTTGCAATTTTGGAAATACCTGTCAGAAAAACAAATTTTACATATTCCTCATTTGCTTTGACTTGCGTATAAAAATCACTCAAAAATTCTTTGATGGCTTCAACTTGTTCTGCCGACTTAAATAAATTGTCTAACAGCGGTTTATCATACTCATCAATCAAAATAACCACTTTGGAATTGTATTTTTCATACATTTCGGTAATTAAAGAATCGAAAGTATCGCCCACAGAAGCGTTTGTAATTATCTGTAAATCATTTCTTTTTGCAATTTTAGCAAGCATCAGAAAGATAGAAGTTTCCATCGCATCTATTCCTTTTGATGTTGTTATTTTGTTCATTTCCAAGCGAATAACGGGCGATGGTTGAAATTCTGCTCTATTTAACCATTCTTCAGCGTATAAACCCTTAAAAAGTTCTTTCCTGCCTTGAAACAGAGCCTCAAAAGTAGAAATAGTCAGCGTTTTGCCAAATCTACGCGGGCGAGTAAAAAAATATAACTCTCCTTGCTCAATCAAATCAATCAAATATCGGGTCTTATCTACATACACCAAATTATTGTTGATTAACTTCTCAAATACCTGTATTCCAAGTGGTAACCTTTTTCTTCCTGCATTCATAATCAAAAAAAATATCTATTTATACATTTTTTTATTGCTGTTTAAATTTTACTATTTTACAAAAGTACACAAAAGTTTCAATTAAAAATTAAAAAACCTTTTTTTTCAGAGTGGAGAGTGAAGATGCTATTTTTTGTCTGAACCACGATTTTCATAAGATTTAGATGATTAGCAGGATTTTAAATAATCATATAAATCATTCAAAATCACAGTTCAGACAAGGGGATTGCAAAAATGAAAAAAAATAATTCTCAATTCTCAATTTTCAATTCTCCATAAAAAAAAGTTTTTTAATTTTTAATTGAAATTTTTGTGTATCTTTGTAAAATTGTAGGTTATAAAGTATATTTTGTAAATTAAAAGATAAAGAATATAAATGAAAAGATTGCAAATATTGGTACTTATTTTAGTATTATTTTGGGGTAATGGTGTTGTTTTTGGGGGCAATCCTATCAAAGTAATTGTATTGGATGCCGGTCATGGAGGCAAAGACCCCGGCGCAGTGGGAACTGTTAATTCATTTGAAAAAACGGTTACTTTGGCGGTAGTACTTAAAGTTGAACAACTTTTAAAGGAAAAATATCCACATATCAAAGTGTTGCAAACCCGCTCGTCCGACACTTATGTTGCACTCAAAAGCAGGACTGCGTTTGCCAATACAAATCATGCAGATTTATTTATTTCTATACATTGTAACTCTTCCGAGTCCGCATCTGCGAAAGGGGCTGAGGTGTATGTGATGGGATTGGATAAGGAAAATGCGAATCTCAATGTAGCCAAAGCCGAAAATGCGTCTATTTTAATGGAAAAAAATTATGAAAATAATTATGAAGGTTTTGACCCTAATTCACCTGAAACTTACATTATTTTCTCGTTGTATCAAAATTTATATCTTCATCAAAGCATTCATTTGGCATCTTTAATTATGTCTGAATTTCGTAAGCAACATCGCATAGATAGAGGTGTAAGGCAAGCAGGTTTTTTGGTTTTATGGCGGGCGACAATGCCTTCCATTTTGATAGAAACAGGATTTATTTCCAATGCAGAAGAAGAGGCATACCTTACTTCGGAAAAGGGTCAAAATGAAATTGCAACGGCGGTATTTAATGCACTTTCAAAAATTATTGAAGAGGGCAACGAAAGCAAAGCAACGACAACGGCGAATGTAGACACTGTTGTTAGCAAGCCGCAACAAGCGACAGTTGAAAATCAGCCCATTCAAAAAACGGTTACACCAACTGCAATTGATAGCAATATCCCTACAAAAGAAGTTCAAAATCAGCCTGTTGTAGAAAAAAACAATCCGCCTGCACCGCCACAAAAGGCAGATACAACTCCGATTGTTAAGCCCAAACCTGTTATAAAAGAAGCACCTCAACAAGCGGAGGTTTATTATCGTGTTCGTTTTTTTAGTTCAAAAATAGATTTTGCGGTAGAAGATAAGCGTTTTGGGGATTTGCCGGAAATAGCAAAGACTTATAATGGTGAATATTATCGCTATACTTCGGGGAAATTTAACCGTTATTCTGAGGCGGTGGCTCATTTGGCGGTGGTGAAAAAAACTTTCCCTGACGCATTTATTATTGCACAACAGTCGAAAGATGATAAATTGATTAGCGTTACGGAAGCCAAAGAAATTGAACGAAAAAGTACAAAACAATAAATTATCTATTCATATTTAACAATTTGTAAATGAAAAAAATCTTAAAATCAACAGAATTAAAAATAGCACTTGTTTCCATAGCAGGTTTATTTTTGCTTGTTTGGGGCATCAATTTTCTCAAAGGGAGAGATATTTTTAAAAGGCAAAACACTTATTATGCAATTTTTGAGAATACACAAGGTTTGTTGCCTTCGCATATTATTGTTGTCAATGGAATAAAAGTCGGCATTGTTGATGATATAAAAATGCTTCGCAATGATGCTACTAAAGTGTTGGTAGCCATGAGTATAGAGAGTAAATTTGACATTCCGCAAGACAGCCGAATAAAAATTACTTTGCCCAATGTGTTTTCTTCTCCGCAAGTTGAGATAATGTTGGGAAAATCAGCAACTTATCTTAATGAAAATGATACACTTATCGGCTTTACGGAATCGGGCATGTTGGACAATTTAGATGAATTGTTGGCAAATCTTGTTTCAGCGGGCAAATCAATTGATAGCATTGCGGCTTCACTTAAATATTCGTTGCAAGACGGCGATTTGAATCATATTTTGGTAAAAATTGCCTCCATTTCGGCACGTTTAGACTTGCTTTTGGCTGAAAATCAATCAAAAATCAATCATATTGTTTCTGACGTGGAAGGTTTTACTACTACACTCAAAAATAACGACCCCAAAATCAATGATATTATTGCAGATATAAACGAAGTTACTAATCAATTGACGGAGGCACAACTCAAAGGGACAATACAAAAGGCGTCCTCTGCGATTGACCGTTTAGATACTTTAATTGCCAATATCAATGCGGGCGAAGGCACTGTGGGTCAATTGATTACCAATGACAGTATGTATGTCAGTCTCAATCGTGCTATCAATCGTTTGGATTCATTGGTATTAGACATTAAAGCACAGCCTAAAAAGTACATCAATGTAACTATTTTTGGGAAAAAAGAGAAAAAATAGCCTTTTTTCATTGTTTTTTTTAATGAAATTTATGAAAAATATCCATAAATTTGTAAAAATCATTTTGCGTTTTTTTGTCAGCATTTTGGGAGTGATTTTGCTGGGGCTTTTGATACCTTATTTGCTCAATCCTGTATATCGTTTTTTGCCGACAGAAGTTTTTTCAGGCAACCTTTTTTACAATCCATATAGCCAGATAGACAGCACTTTGTGGAAAAGGTGCAATTTTCATGCACACTGTCGTGCTTGGGGGGGGATTACAGACGGCGGCAATTCTCCGCAAAAGAATGTTTTATCGGCATATAAAGAAATGGGCTATGATTATGCAGGAATATCTAATTATCAAAAAATCAATATTTTATCAAACCATCCGCAAGGTTTTATTCCTTCTTATGAACATGGGTTTAATATCAAAAAGAGGCATCATTTGGTGCTGGGAGCGGACAGAGTGTCGTGGTTAGACTTTTTCTTTTGGCAAAATTTAAATCATAAACAATTTGTTATCAACAATTTACAAAGAGATGCGGACTTTTTAATTATCAATCATCCGCAATTTGAGGAAAGTTTTTTGCCTTCTGATTTTTCTTCACTTTCCAATTATGACGCAATAGAAGTTTTAAATCATTACAGAACATCTGTCTCTCACTGGGACAGTGCTTTATCATCCGGTTATTATACATTTTTATCTGCCAATGATGATATGCACGATTTATATAACGTCCAAGAAATGGGAAAATGTTTAACGCTCATTAACACACAATCTACCGATAGACAATCAATAATATCTACACTGCGCAAAGGTACTTATTTGGGTATCAAAATGTCGGAACAAGAGAATGAAACTTTTCCCATGCGAACTCAAAGACTCAAAAAATTGCCTTATCCTTTGAAAATCAATATGAAAGGAGACACAATAGAATTGCAAATGAATCAAATTGTTAATCAAATTTCTTTTATCGGACAAAACGGTATTTTGAAAAAAGAAGTAACAAATTCAGATACCGCAATTTATATTTTTTCAAACAAAGATACTTACATTCGCATAGAAATAAGAGATAAAGAAGATAATTTATTGTTATTCAATCCAATAGCACGTACAAAAACGCCCGTAATTATCCCTCCGCAAAGAGCAGAAATAAATATTTTTTGCACAACTGTTAAGTACGCAGTTGAAACAATACTTATTCTGTTGCTGACAATGGTGCTTGTCAGGTGGAGAAAGAAAAAGATAAAATGACAAACGGTACGGGGGATTAGGGCAAAAGGTAAAGACAATTTATTAAAATGCAGGGCATCGTTTATTAAAACGCAGAGCATCGTTTGGGGTAAATGGTGGGCATCGTTTTGGAAAAAGGTAAGGACATTTTTTTAATATCTACACTCTAATTTTCAACTTAAAAGAGATAGCAAGGGATAGGTTTTCTTCTTAAAAAGCGTTCTTTTTTTATGATGTAAGAGAGAGCAACTTCTACGCCACCGCGAGATTGACTTGCTTTGATCAGTTTAGATACATTGAAATCATAACTTATTGCGATTAAAAAACGTCTCAATTCAAAACCTGTAGAAAAATAAATGGCATCTTTCCACCGATGGCAAAGTCCGATATTAAACTTATTGATAAAACCTCTCGCATCAATAGGAAATGCATAAGAATAGTTTAAACCGATTAAAAATTCCGTATATTTGGCTTGCGCAGAAAAATATAACGCCGGCGTCAAAGTCATATTATCTTTGATATTAAACATCAATTCAGAATTCAAAGTCCACCGCAGTCCCAGCCGAACTTGTTTGGCTTCTATAAGCGTTATTGACGGACAATTGAGATGATATACACTTATGCCTGCCTGATAGATGTTTTCATTTTGAGGCGAATAAAACCACGAAATTCCCGCTCCGATGTCTGCAAACCAATGACTGTTCCCCGCAAATTGTTCAGAAGTCTGTATGTTTGGATTATAAATACCGTTTTGATACTGCTCATCATATTTAAGAGTGGAATAATCCCAAGTACGCTTTTGAAAGCCAATACTTATGCCTCCCATCAAAAAGTGAGTATTGTAAGCGTTAAGCGAGTGTGCATAAGAGAGCAACAGATTGCCCGACAGTGCGGTCAGTTTAGAGTCTCCCGCCCTATCGTAATCCATGTTTATCCCCAAACCAAAGATGTCTTGCTGACGCGGTCGCCTTACAATAGGCAAATCGGCTGAAACCCCACAGGTCTGATAGGCTTTGGTGATTGACAACCATTGAGTACGCAAATAGGCACTAAAACGTGCATCACCATCCATAAAACCAGCCGAAGCAGGATTGATAGACGGAGGTGATACCCAAAATTGAGAAAGATGTATGTCTTGTGCAAAGGTCTTTTTGCCGATAAAGTTCAGACAAAAACACAAAACAAACAAAACAATACTGATTTTTGGTACCCTATTCATCTTTCAATCGCTATTATAATATATGTATACCAATCCTACAATCCAAGCAACGTTTAGGCTTGCAATAGATATTATATAATTGCAATAATCCCTGTGAGTGCAGAGCGCTGCTAAATTCTCTCAAAACGTTATATTTGCGAACAATAGTGTTGTCCTCCAAAGGCAAATCACTGTAAAAACAAATGCACTTATCAATATAAGTAATATTATCATTCCAACGCCCGTAAGCGTACATAAAAGGTAAAACAGTGTTGATAATCAATGAATGTATAGCCGTAATGCCCAGCGATTTAGCAAAACTTTGATTACTCTGTACGCCCATTTTAAAATGATTAGTCCAATAGTCGGATGCCGTAACAGTAAATAAATCTATCAATTCATCAATAGTATTAACCTCTAAAATCTTTGATAATAAAGCCGAAGATTGGTGTATCAAAGCGGCAAATTGTGCAATACGAATGGTCGGAAAGCCGGAAGGATATGTCTTTGAAAATTTCCATATTTTGCACTCACACAAAGGAGAAAGTGAAAATTTTTGCTTTAAAAATAAATACTCTCTCTGTAACTTTGCAGTATAATCGTCTGTCGGTTCTACATCTAAAAAGCCTGCCAATCCGAACAATAAAGCCTCTATTTGCAATAAATCGCTTTTATGTTTCCCCAAAATGCTTAATGGCAATGATTTAGCCAACAAGCCAAAAGGTTCTGAATTGGTTTTAAAGCCAAAACTTGTTGCCAATATCTGATAAAAAGCCTCTTCTTTATGATTATAATTAGCGTCTAAAATGCTGTCAATGGTTGTCTTACGGTTTTCCAAACGCTCAACTAACATTTTATTCAAACAACTCCCAATCACCTGCGAAGGCACACTTTCAAATTGATTTTGGCAAACTATCTCCAACTGCGAAGACATATAATAATTGTATTGCGCAATCAAATCCTGTTTTATTAACGGTTTTAACTCCAAAGTCGGGATAGGATTGCCTTTTTTGTCCAAAATATCGGTGTCATTTTCATAAACAACATGAAGTATCACATTAGAGTAAGCAGCGTCGTTTTGATGTTTATGCAAATTCCAATCGCTTGCTCTCAAATGCAACTCCACACAGCCTACCCAAAGTGTGTCGCCTATGCGTATCTTTGCATTAAAAAAATCAGGTCCGCTATTGGAATTGATAGTACCTGTATTGATAAGTAAAAGTTCAATGCCGTCAGTTGTTGTGGCATGCAGTCCATCAAAAAGTTGATTTTTCCATATATATTGCAACAATTTTTCGTCCATTGAACTTTTTTTTTATTTTAAGAAATTAACCTTTTATTTTTTGCAAAAATTGCCTGCATTTGCTTGTGCTAAACAGGTGATTGTCAAATCATTTATACAAACATGTGGCGGCAACTTAACCAAATATTCCACCACATCTGCAATATCTTCCGCACAAAGGGGCATATAACCGTCATAAACTGCATCGGCAGCCTTTTTATCCCCTTTAAACCTCACCAATGAAAACTCCGTTTCTGCTGCTCCGGGGGCAATTTGGGTTACTTTTATGCCATATTTTAACATGTCCAAACGCATTGCTTTGTTGAGTGCATCAACAGCGTGTTTTGTTGCACAATATACATTTCCGTTGGGATAAACTTCTTTTCCTGCAATCGAACCGATATTGATAATATGTCCTTTGCCTCGCTGCGTCATCAATGGAGCAATCGCACGTGTTACATACAATACCCCCTTTAAATTAGTGTCTATCATGCGATTCCAATCATCAATATCACCATTTTGCAAACTGTTTAATCCTACCGCTAAACCTGCATTATTAACCAAAATATCAATATCTTTCCATTGATTGGGTAAATTTTCAACCGAATGAAACACCGATTCTTGCTCTCTTACATCATAACAAGCAATTTCTGTTTCCACCGGATACAATTGCTTAATCTCCTTGCAAAGCGCTTCCAATAAATGTTTTCGTCTTCCATTTACAATCACATTATATCCTAAACTTGCCAATCGTTTAGCAATAGAATATCCAAATCCACTTGTCGCTCCCGTAATATATGCTATCATAAATTCTATTTTTTATATTACATTTAAAATGCAAAGATACAGTTTTTCTTCAATTAAAAATTAAAAATTAAAAATTAAGAGAGTTTTCTGCCTTTGACGCAAAAGGAGATGTTTTTATAGACAACACATTTATAAAATAACACTTTACTTCGATACATTTTCCCATTCGCCCTTGTACCCTGCACTTTTCGCCCTTTTTTTAGAGTATTTTTCCTTACAATAAAAATCCCTGTTAATTTTTATTTTTTAATTTTTAATTGAAAAATTTGTGTACTTTTGCAATTTAGATGAAAAGTAAATTGTAGAATGGAAACTTTTGGTGAATACCCGATGAAAACACATATAGGACAGATGACTTTTACAGAGCGAATAAGACAGTTCAGCGAACAGCAACAACTGTCGCAAAGAAAAGTAGTGGCAGCCTTGGATATTGATACCGCTTCGTATTGCAAAATAGAAAAAGGCGACAGAAAAGCAAGGAAAGAGTATCTTCCCATTATTGCTGAATTTTTGAAAGCGGATTACGAAGAATTGCTGAAATTTTGGCTTGC
>JAISTU010000135.1 GCA_031272415.1 Bacteroidales bacterium
CTGAAGTTTGCCCAATGCCCGCCGTATAACTTTGGTGAATGCGCTGTATATCTGTTGCATCTTTAATTAATTTATATTGTTTTACTATATCTAAAATTTTTTCGTTAAAAAATTAACCCAATTGCAAAGATACACTTTTTTTTGATACAAAAGTTAAATTTGCGAAAAAAAAATTGCAATTATTTTATAATTTGTTGATTGTCAAGGAGAAAAAAATCTACACTCTACACTCTACACTCTTCACTCTACACACTAAAAAAAAAAGTTTTTAATTTTTAATTGGTAAAAAGGTGTATCTTTGCAATTTATGTATTATTATATAGCAGATAAAAGGATATGCGTTTAAGATGTTTTTGTAAATATTTGATTATTAGTATTTTAGTAATTTATGCGGGTAATTTGGCAGCACAGACTACGAGAGCCTATCATTCGCCCGAACATGAATATAAATTGGCAAATGAACTCTTTATAAAACAGCAATATACAGCCGCAAAAGAAATGTTTGGCAAAGTATATCAATCTATTGAGCAAACTTATGACCCGCGAAAAGAGTCTTCGCTTTATTATCAAGCAGTTTGTGCTTGTTTATTGTACCATGAAGATGCGGAGTCGTTGGCG
Organism: Bacteroidales bacterium; assembly: GCA_031272415.1. Taxonomy (GTDB): domain Bacteria; phylum Bacteroidota; class Bacteroidia; order Bacteroidales; family WCHB1-69; genus JAISTU01. Next base: position 619 of record JAISTU010000135.1, read on the forward strand.
TTGCAATTTGCAGATATTTACCCTGAATATGCAGCCATTGGCAGGTTGTGGTTCTATTTGGGCAATTATTATTTTGAGAAAAAGCAATACAAAAAAGCCCTTTCCGTTTTAGACAAAACGAGTGAGCAAGTACTTGAAGGTGAGGAGATTGCAGCCTATCGTTTCAAAAGGGGATATTCATATTTTATGTTGGATTTACCCCAAAATGCAAAGCCATTGCTTTTGGCGGCAACATTGAGCGAGTCGCAGTACAAAAATAAAGCCATATTTTATTATTCACACATCCTTTACACGGAGGGCAATTACAAGTCGGCTTTGGATGGTTTTGAGCAACTCAAATCGGCGGATACTTATTCCGAAATAGTTCCTTTTTATATTGCACACATTTATTTTTCAACAGGTAGGTATGATTCGGTTGTGGTGCAAAGTGAGCATTTATTGGCAAAAACTTCTACCAAAAGGCTGCCCGAAATCAACAGAATTATTGCTCATTCTTATTTCAAATTGCAGTCTTACCCCGAAGCCGTTCCTTATTTTGAAAAATATTTTTCTACTGCTACCGTAACGATTGAAAGTGAGGATTATTATATGGCAGGATATTGTTATTATGTTGATAAAGAATACAATAAAGCCATTACTTATCTTACAAAGTCGGTTTATGGCAATGACTCAATTAAGCAGTATGCACTTTTCACTTTGGGAGATTGTTATTTACAAACGCAACAAAAGGAATTTGCATCGCGGGCATTTTTATCGGCGTATGAGGTGGGTAAAAATCCGTTTTTAACCGAAGATGCTTTGTTTGAATATGCAAAATTGCAGTATGAGTTGGCAAGTAATCCTTTCGTTGGCGCCATTTCATCTTTTGAAAAATATCTAAATGAATATCCTAACTCCAATCGCCGAAATGAGGCTGAAATTATGTTGGCAAATATTTATTTAACCACCAAAAATTATAAAGCCGCATTGACTTCTTTACAAAAAATTAACAATAAAAGCAAAACATTGCTCAAAGCCTATCAAAGAGTGGCTTGTTTCAGAGGCATGGAGTTGTTTAATGACGGTAATTTAGATGATGCAGATGCACATTTTGATTTAGCCATTGCCAACAATTTTGACCCTGTTATTTATGCACAATCTATTTTTTGGAAAGGTGAAATTGCCTATCAAAGAGGCGATTATACACAAGCAAAAACAACTTATAATCATTTTCTTTCCCTTTTTGATGCTGCAAAAACGAATGAATATTATTTGGCATACTACAATGGTGGTTATGCGGATTTTAAATTAAAAAATTATCGGCAAAGTTTGGATAAATTTTTGGAATTTCAAAAGTTAAATGCCGCCAAAGCCGATAAACAAATGCTTTCCGATGCCACCAACCGGGCAGGCGATTGTTATTTTATGCTCTCCAATTTGCCCGAAGCACGCTCTCAATATCAAAAAGTAATAGATATGAATGCGTATGATGTTGATTATGCGCTCTATCAGCGAGCGACAGCAGAAGGGGGCAGCAGAGATTTGGAGACAAAAATAAATACATTAAGATTGTTGCAAAAAAAATATCCTAAATCACGCTATATGCCTGATGCTCAGTACGAAATTGCCAACACCTATTACGCACTCGGCATTTATAGAACTTCTATTACGGAGTTTGAAACTTTTGTCAATTTATACCCAAAACATCCGCTCACAGGGCAAGCGATGCTCAAAATCGGCTCTATTTACTACAATTTGGAAGAAGATGACAATGCAATTGATGTTTTTAAATCTGTGGTTGAAAAATATCCTAATTCCAACGAAAGTGCAGTCGCATTGAAAAGTATAGAAAATATCTATTCTGCCAATGGAACGGTAGATGATTTTTTTACTTACGTGCGTAGTCTTTCTTTTACCAACATTACGCTCACGTATCAGGATTCTATTACCTATAATTCTGCTGCCGATAAATATTTTGACCGTAAATTTGCCGATGCAGAAAAAGGATTTGACAATTATATCACTAAATTTCCGCAAGGTGTTTTTATTACCAATGCCCATTTTTATCGAGCCGAATGTGCCCTCAGTAACAACAATTTAGATAAAGCCGTTGCCTCGTATGAATATGTGATTGAACATCCTGCGGGCGGTCAATTTACAGCACTTTCGTTGCTTGCTGCGGCAAAAATTCTTTATCAAAAAGAAAATTATGCTGCTTCTTTGACTTATTTTCAAGAATTGACGCAAAAAGCCACACTGCCTACGCAAACAATGGAGGCTTGGATGGGCGAAAGTCGCTGTTTTTGGCAATTAAAACAATATGATTCTGCTATTGTATGTGCCCAAAAATTACTCAGTGACGAAAAAGCCCCCAAAGATTATCAAACGGACGCTCATGCCATTATCGCTCGTAGCGCAATGACTATCAATGACATAGACCTCGCTCAAAAAGAATACCTTGTTCTGTCCAAAGAAAGCAAATCTGAAATCAATTCGGAAGCATATTATAATTTGGCATACATCGCTTACAAATCCGGCGACATCAATGCTGCCGAAAAGAAAGTATTTGAGGTACTGACTAATATTTCACACGATTATTGGTTGGCAAAAAGTTACCTGCTTTTGGGCGATATTTACCTGCAAAAAGGCAATACTTTTCAGGCAAAATATACCTACATGAGCATTATTGAAAATTACGAAGGCGATGATGAGATAAAATCAACAGCCACAACAAAATACAACAGTATTATTGCCAAAGAAGAAGGAGAAAATTCAAAAAAAATTATCACTACAACACCGCCAACACCACCTCAAAACGATAATCCATCCGAATTTGAAGGCGAATAAAAAAGAACAAAAAAGAACAGGATAAAACGCTGATAATCAGTGTTTTTCCATTCTAAATTCACCTTGTGCAGGAAAAGTGCCATAGCCGGAATATACAACGGACGAAAAAGTGCCGGCGATGCTTGTTTTGTCATACACACCTTCAATATCTATTGTGTTGAGTATCGGTGAATTACCGCTCGGTTCGGGCTGATAGGCATTGATAATGGCAATTTTTCCGCTGATTTTTGTGTCGCTTTCCTTTGTGAGTGTGGAACGTGTTTTTGATTGTGTTTCCAAAATACCAATTTCGGTTTGCTTAACTGACACAATTTCAAATTGATAGGTAGTTGTGAAAGTTATCCGCATCGTATCGGAAGTGTAATAGCCTGTAAAAACGGCGTCATATTCTCCCAAAAGCGGCGTTTTTTGGCAACATAAACACAAAATTCCTCCTGTTACTGTTGCTAATAGACTGATAATCAATTTCTTACAAAACATAAAATGACAAAATTATGGGTTAAAAAACATTTCTATACATTTTACGTAATTGGAGGTGAATTTGTTACACTATTGATAACATTTCCTGCGTAAATCTTAAAAAATAAGGCTTTTAACTCCTCAAATTCACCGTCAATTTTTGAAAGTCCGACATTCATATATTCCAAAAATTGGTTTTTTTCAGCCACAGAATAATGTTGTGAATAATCGCTGCAATTATGCAATAAATCATAGGCTATGTAGTTGGTTTTGAACAGTTTATAATTTTTATAAATCGCCTTATCAAATAAGTTGGACAAGGCTCTAAATTTATCATTATTAGAATATTGGTCGCAAATTTTCAACTGTTGCTCTGTAATAGTATCCCCGACTGCAAAATGAATTTTCCCCTTTTGCTGCCGAATGCCGTGCAAAATACTCATCAAATCTTCATTGGTGGCTTTTTCATACTTCTGAAAACCGGACACATAGAGTTCCGCCGTTTTCAAAAAATCACAAGGCTCATATTCATAAGAAACCGTAATAGGTGTGATATTCAACTCTTTAAGATTTTCAACAAAAGGCAATTTGCTACTCAAAGAGAGCATTTTCAACACTCCCATATCCGTTTTATCGTTGCCGTCTTTGGTTCTGCCGTTGCGTTGTGCAATCCAAACAGACTGCCTTTTTTGCAACACCACATGTCGCATATATGCCGAAACTTCCAACGAATTACGGTAAAAATCATGTATATTGCCACCGCGAATAATGCGAAACATTTTATTGCTTTTGCCAATATCAACCACCAATTCGCCTTGCATTAAATTAGACCCAAATGTAATTTCGGTTGTATCTAAACAATTGTCTAACAATAAAATCTGCAAAATAGCGGCATCCAATAAAATATCTCTATGATTGCAAACAAACATATATGCCTTATTTGCTTGCAATTTCTCAAAGCCTTTACAACTCAATCCGTCAGATGTTTTTTGCACTATTGACCATATTGCAGGGTGCATAATCATCTCTTGAAATTGCTTTATTGTATTGATTTTCAACAATTTGCACTTTAAATCTGCCACATTTATATCCGGGAAAACATAATCTGCTACAAAAGAAAACATTTCCGACTCTGCAATACGTTTGAGCGCTGCCGGCAATTCGCTATCATTGTAAGGACGTATATTGTCAAAAATTCTCTCATCAAAAGGTAATTTATCTATATTCATTCAATTATATCAATTTCATTATCAATGTTTTACAACTTATTCCAGTCTATTTTTTTCAACCTTTGCAAAAATACACAAATTCTTCAATAAAAAATAAA
>JAISTU010000157.1 GCA_031272415.1 Bacteroidales bacterium
TTTCACAGTTTGCACAATCCCGATGAAATTTTGGGGCTTTCCGAAAAGCAGCAGGAGCAGTTTATGAAAAAGAACATCAGCCACTTGTTTCCTGAATTTTTTCTATTGCGGGTGAATGATTTTGACGAACTCGCTGTAACGCCGCTTGATGAGTGGATTTTATTTCTTAAAACGAGTAAAATTCCGGAAAAAGCCACCGCCCCCGGTTTGCAGGAGGCTCGGACAATTCTTAACGAAATAAATATGAACGAATCCGAACGCATTGATTATGAGAATCATCGGCAAAATTTGATGTTGGAAAACAGCGTCATTAATACCGCAAAAATTGATGGCAGAGCGGAGGGCAGAGCGGAAGGAATTATAGAAGGCAGAGCAGAAGGAATTGTAGAAGGGGAAAAGAAAGGTAGAGCAGAAGGTAGAGTAGAAGGTAGAGTAGAAAGAGATACCGAAATTGTCTTAAAAATGTGGCAAAAATTGCAGTCAATCGAAGAAATTCATGCTTTGACAGACATTCCGATAGATACAATTGAAGAAATTTTAAAGCAAAATGAGATAAACAGATAAAAAAAATATTTTTATTTTTTAATTGAAAAAAATGTGTATCTTTGCAAAATAGATAAAACTAAATATAAAAAAAATATAACATATCGACTATGAGAGATTTATTTATTTTATTCTTTATTATTTTCAGCGTTATGGCTGTTGACCTGGCATCAAAAGTGGCAGGAAGGGAAAGAATTATGCCTATTTTTTCGCTTTTTAAAACTCACTTTTTTGCAAAGTTTTTAAATAATCCGAAAAAAAGTGTAACACACACACACACATTACTCAAGACATATTAATATTAATACGCACGCACGCGTAATATACACTTTTTTCTCATACAAAAGTAAGTTTTTTACAGTTTTTTTCACTTGTCTCTGCAAAAATGTTTTACTTTTTTGTGGAATAATCAAAAAAGAAAAGCATTTATTACTTGTAACTAACTCAAAATCAACAATTTATAAAAATGAATAATATGAATTTAATCGCAAACACAGGTATTCAACTTTTTACATTTCCGATTGAAATAGATTTGAACAACAATTTCAAAATGTATTTTCACGAATGGTTTGATGTGGCTGACCAACAAAAAAAGTTGGAAATTGCCCATTATTTTTCGGAAGAAGATAAGTGGATAAAAAAGCATATTTTATATGGCAGCAATCTTGGTTATGCAACATTGAACACCAATTACAAAGTTACTGAATCTTGGGAAACAATTTCAGAAGACGATGAATTTGACCAATCTTGTATTATTACGATAGACACCGATGAGGCAAAAGATTCCGGCTGTTTTGATGTATCATTAAGCAAAATCAGGGAAGATGATTGGGAAAAATTTGAAAACACTTGGTTCCCGATGCCGTTTTTTCAACTCAATGGCAGGCGGTCGGACTTTGGACCAACCAATTGGTGTCGATTTAAACTCATTCCTAATGGGCAAGACGGCAGAATTAAAAAGTACAACCTGCTTTTGGCTTTTGACACTCAAACGGTGTTTAAAGAAGAAGGATTTGAGGAAGAAGATTTGCAGGAAACGCCCATTTTTACGACTGCCGCCGATATGTCTAAAAACTATGCTCTATGTAACACCGAAGAGGGTTTGATGGGTTATTGCTCCGAAGAAAAAAATTGCGGTTGGATTGATAAATTTTTGCTGAAACATTTTCATAATACAGACAATATCAATGATTTACGAAATATTTCAATGCCAAAATTAAAATATTTGGCACAATACATTTTTATTGTCAGATATATTCAGCAATTTGGCAATTTGCCGACTATAACTTTGTATTCCAATCAAAATGTGGCTTATGGCAATGTTGATTTAGTGGTAGATATTGGCAACTCCCGGACTTGTGCGGTACTTTTTGATAGCAGCGACTTTACAAAGTTGAGTCCGCTTGAATTGCAGGATTTTACAACACCAATAGCAAACGGCAAACTCAATAAATATATTGATTCATTTGATATGCGTTTGGCATTTAGAGCAGCCGATTTTGGCGGTAAATTAGGATTGGATAACAGTCGTCAGTTTGTTTATCCTTCAATGATACGTTTGGGGAAAGAGGCAAATCAATTGATTCATAAGGCAACAAATCAAAATACGGGTGCGGAAAAGACAAGTACATTTTCGAGTCCAAAACGTTTTTTGTGGGACGAAAAACCGCAAAAACAAGAATGGGAATTTGTGCAATTAGAAGGTGAGACAGCCAAACCGATTTATATTGAAGGCATTTCCGAACAATTGAACGAAGATGGAACTTTGGGTAATGGGTCAATCAAAAATCGTTATTCACGCAAGGCATTAATGACTTTTGCATTTTTGGAAATTCTTACACAGGCAAAAATGCAAATCAATTCTCATAAACAGCGTGAACATTGGGGGAATGAATCAATGCCGCGAAAAATTGGGCGAATTATTGTTACTTGTCCTACCGCAATGTCGCACAAAGAGCAGGTTGCTTTGCGAAAATGTGCCGAAGATGCTGCAATTATGCTCGACCGTTTCTTTGAGAATGCTTATTTTGAAGAAATTGACGAAACCGAACTCCGCAAAAAGATACAGGTAATCCCATCGGCAAAAAAAATGTCGGCAAAGGAAGAACGCACCGAATGGATTTATGATGAGGCAACTTCTGCACAGTTTGTTTTTCTCTATGCCGAAATAAAAGAACGCTACCAGAAAAATGTGAAAGAATATTTTGATTTTTACGGGAAAATACGCAACGATTTGGAAGATTACAACAAAAAGTCGCTCACAGTCGGTTCTGTAGATATTGGAGCAGGGACTACCGATGTTATGATTGCTACTTACAAATATGATGACAGCAGTTCTCAATGTACCTTAACGCCCGTTCCGCTGTTTTGGGAAAGTTTTTATTTGGCGGGCGATGATTTAATGAAACAACTTGTGCAACAACTTGTTATAGAAGGGCGAAATTCACCAATAGAGCAAAAAATACGACAAATTGGGAAAAATCCGATAGAGATTTTGCAGCCGTTTCTTGGCACCGACAATGGTGTTTCGTTCCGAAATCGCCGTCTGCGCAGCGATTTCAATTTGCAGGTTTCTGTCCCCATTGTGTCGTATTATCTTGAATTACTCAAGGAGAACAAAGATGATACTATTCTTTCTTACAGTGATATTTTTGGAACAAATCCGCCAACTTTAATGGTTTTGCAGCATTTTAGCAACTGTTTTGGTTTTGATTTTACCGATTTGCAATGGACTTACAAAAAGAAAATTGTTGCCGATATTGTTGAAAAAACGTTTGATTCGCTCATTGGCAAAATATCTTCGTTGCTTTCGTATTATGCCTGCGACATAGTGTTGCTTTCCGGTCGCCCGACTTCACTCAAACCGCTTGCAGATTTATTTTTGAAGTATTATGCCATTTCACCCAATCGCTTAAAATCAATGAACGATTACCGCGTCGGACGCTGGTATCCCGAAGATAAACGCTATCCTTTTATTGACGGAAATGGTAAGTTTATCAATCCCAAATCAATTATAACCACAGGTGCAATGATTGGACATTTAGCCGAAACCGGTCTCAATGGGTTTTCTTTAAATCTTTCTGAATTGAAAACCAAATTATTACCGACCACTTTTTATTTTGGAAAACTTAACGGAGAAACATTGGAATATTTAGAAACAATTATTTCGCCCGATAACAATCAGGCGACAATTGATGTTACAACGTTGCCGTTTCGTATTGGAGTACAGCAATTAGATATTGAAGCATATCCTTCAAGACCTTTCTATACGCTCTATTATAACGACTTTAAAATAGAAGACCGTGTACTTGGGCGATTTGATGACGGTGAGTTATCAATAAATTTGTTGCAACAAGAAATTCAAAAAGAAAAAGACAAAATCAGGCGCGGTATGCCACTCAAAGTTACAATTTCGCGTGATATAAATGAAGATGTTGAGAAACTGAACTTAGAAGAAGTTGCCGATAGAGAAGGCAATACGCTGAACAAAAACTTTTTCAGTTTGCAGGTGCAGAGTATGAGCGAAGTGGAAAACTTTTGGCTCGATTCCGGTATTTTTACATTGAATATCAATAATTTACAAAATTAAAGAGAAGACATTATGAAGGAGAATATAAATAAACAACTCGAAATTATAGAGAAATCCAACGCTTGGATAAAAACCTCTTTGGAAGGGAATAAAGCAAAAGATGCGTATCGCAATATGGTGAATTGTCGCCGTAAGTTGAACAAAAAGAAGTTTGCGCTCGAAGGCAATCCTGCTGCGGCTATGTATGGTGAAAGTCAAGTTGGCAAGTCGTATTTAATCAGCAGTTTGCTGTCGGAAGAAGGTCAACCGTTCAGTATCACAGACGAGCATAACGAGGTACATAATTTTATTGAAAAAATCAACCCTCCGGGCGGTGGCTCTGAATCGACAAGTTTGGTGTCGCGTTTTTCAGTAAATTATAAGCCAATAAATGCAAGATTTCCTGTAAAAGCCGTTTTGTTGTCGCCCGCCGACATTGTTTTAACGCTTTGCGACAGTTATTATAATGACATAAATTTTTCAAAATCGCAAAACATACATTTTCTCTCAACTGACGAGATTAACGAAGAAGTTTTTCAATTAAAAAAACGTTTAAAAGACAGAAAAACACAACAAACTGTTTTTTGCGAAGATGATGTGCTTGATATGCAGGATTATTTTGCAGAGTATTTTCAAAAAGCCGACAAAGTGATTGATTCAAAGTTTTTTGATGAGATTTCACTGTTGATTTCAAAAGCAAGACCGGATGAATGGAAAGAAATATTTTCTCTTTTGTGGAATAAAAATGAATTTTTTAACGCTTTGTTCGGAAAATTGATTGAAGAATACCAGCGTTTGGATTTTGCAAAAGAACTTTATTTGCCGATGGAATCAGTTTTGTATGCTCACGGTACTTTGCTTGATGTGAAACGTTTGCGTGAAATTTATACAGAACCCGATAGAATTGAGCCGAATTATACAGCCACAACAAAAATACTTTTGTCCGGTACAAATAAGGAAGTTGATTTTGCAAAATCGTATCTCTGTGCTTTGACGGCAGAATTGGTTTTTTCGCAATCGGAAACTCTACTCAACAGCAAACCGTTTTTGAAAGAAACCGATTTGCTGGACTTTCCGGGCGCAAGGTCGCGAATGGAAAAACCGTTAGAGGCAATCGAAGACAAGACCATTCCCGATTTGCTACTGCGCGGAAAAGTGGCGTACCTGTTCAATAAATATTCCGATGCAGAAAAGATTAACATTCTGATTTTCTGTGCAAAACACGAACAAACAGCACAACGCATTATGCCGCGGTTGCTCAATAATTGGGTAAATAAAATTGTTGGCGACACAGCCGAAAAACGAGAAGCGTTTATTGCAAAATCCAAAATTTCGCCGCTGTTTGTTATAGGAACTTTCTTTAATGTCAATTTAGCATTCAATCCTTTGTTAGATAAGGCAGACGGAACGGGAACGCCGTTAAACAATCGTTGGTTGCAGCGTTTTACAACTACTTTGGAAAAAGAATATTTTGAAAAAGTAACTTACACTTGGTTTGAAAACTGGACTAAATCGCAGCCAGATTTTCAAAATATTTTCCTCTTGCGAGATTTTGAAAAATCGGAAACGCCAAGCAATCTTTTCAAAGGATTTAATACGCACAAAACTGAATTAGAGGAAGTTCCAACGCTTCAATACCCGAATTTCCGTCAAGACCTGCGCCAATCGTTTCTTGATTACGATTTCGTAAGACGCCATTTTGCCAATCCCGCCGAATCGTGGGACGAAGCGACAAGTATCAATAAAGACGGCACACAGTTGATAATAAGCAAATTGACGGTTGCAGCCAACAATATCAATGCCGCCCGTAGAGAAAAAACTTTTGTCGAACTTCAAGAAATCAAGCAAACCATTCTCACAGAACTGCTTAAATATTTCCATAGCAACGACAAGGACGAGGAACTTATACGCGCCCGCACAACCGCAGGAAATATTCAGCATTGCCTCGATACGGCTTTCAGTGCAGACGGAATCAAATATTACGGCGAATTGATGAAAGAACTGATGCTCGACGAAGGCTCGGTGCTTGAACTCTATCGCAAAAAAGTGGACGATATTGAACATCGCGACGTGGTCAATATGGATATTTACAGCACATACCGTATGCAAGTGCCTGTTATTGATGGCGATACGGCTGATGCCTATTTTGAACGGCTTTGCAGTCATTACGAAAAAACGACAGAGGAACAGAAAGAACTGTTCCGTGCTGAACTTGAAACGCGACACATTGATTTGGATGAACTTATCAATGGTAATGCCGACCTTGTCAAAAACAATGCGCAACAGTTGGCAGAGGCGTTGCTCGAATATTGGC
>JAISTU010000168.1 GCA_031272415.1 Bacteroidales bacterium
GATAAATACATAGCAATAAAAATTTGCGGAAATTTCCAGCAAAAATCCATTCTCCTTTGCTAAAAAAAAGTTGAGGCTTAAGGGATTTTTTTGCATTTTGGGATAAATTTGTTCTAAAATGGGATAAAAAAATAATTCTCAATTCTCCATTTTCAATTCTCAATTCAAAAAAACACAAAAAAATCTTATTCTCAAAAAGCAATATATTTATTTGAAAATCAATCTATTACATTTGTAAAACTTTGTTGAAAAATAGTTTTTTTTAGAAATGGTGTAACATTTTTTTTAAAGTTACGTACAATAATTTGAAGAAAAAAACGATATTCTATTGGAAATTTTTTTTAAATTATAGAATTACAGAAAAAAATAATGAACAGACATTTGTTTTTAATATTAGTAGGTTGTATCTCGATGTTTAGTTGCGCCCAGACGCCGACTGAACAATCAACAGTTGTGGTATCTGGCAAACCGGTAGATTTTACTATTGCGGCGGCGAAAACCATCAATTCGGTTGTTCATATCCGGACAGAAATGTTGCAAAAAAGCACCGTTTGGGACTTGTTTTATTTAGACCCTTTTTTCGACTTTTTTCAAAAACAGCCTTCCATGACTTATCAGTCGTATGGTTCGGGTGTTATTTTGTCAAAAGATGGCTACATAGTTACCAATAATCATGTGGTTGAAGGGGCTGTAAAAATTATTGTTACATTGAATGATAAGCGTGAATATGAGGCAGTTACGATAGGGACTGATGCTAAAAATGACCTTGCATTGCTCAAAATTGACGCCGATGATGATATTTTTCCCATTCAATACGGCAATTCGGACAATGTAAAAATTGGTGAATGGGTGCTCGCAGTAGGCAATCCTTACAATCTTACTTCGACTGTAACGGCAGGAATTGTAAGTGCTAAAGCCCGCAATTTGAATTTATTGGGTAATAATACGAGCATATCTACTTTTATTCAAACCGATGCGGCGGTCAATAGTGGCAATAGTGGCGGTGCGTTGGTGAACGTAAATGGTGAATTGATAGGAATAAATGCTGCAATTGCCTCAAATACAGGCTCTTATGCAGGATATTCATTCGCAATTCCTGTTAATATTGTTAAAAAAGTGGTTAGTGATTTGGAAAAATATGGACGCGTGCAACATGTGGATATGGGTGCTGTTTTTGAGGAAATTAGAGGTGAAAAAGCCAAAGAATTGCATCTCTCCAACGTAAAAGGTTTATTGGCGTCCAAAGTAGCAAGCAAAAAAGCAGCAGATTTAGCAGGTATTAAAAATGGTGATATTTTGCTCTCTATCAATGGAAAAGAGGTCAATTCGTCCTCTGAATTGAAAGAAATTTTAGAGCAACATTTGCCCGGAGATATAATAAATTGCAAAATTCTGCGTAATAATAAAAACGAGAATATAAAACTGACTTTACAAAATATGTTGGGTACAACCAGCGTTATTAAAAAGGATGATAAAATAGCAGCCGCAAAATTGGGTGCAAAATTAGCCCCTATCAGCGAACAAATTAAGTCCCGTTTTCGCATTAGATACGGATTACAAGTTACTGATATTGAGGCGGGTGCACTTAAAACAGCAGGTGTCAAAGATAGTTTTGTTATCACTTCTGTCAATGGCATGTCTGTGGCAAGCGAAGATGATATTGAAAACATTCTTTTTAATGTAGAAGGAAATATTTTGATAGAAGGTTTTTATCCGTCAAATGGATATATATATAAGTATAAAGTATTGATTTAGAGATTATTAGAAAATTAAAAAAGTAAAAGAAGTAAATAACATATTTAGAAGATAAGATAATTTATGAGACAATTAAAGATTACACATTCTATTACCAATCGAGATAATACGTCGTTTGAAAAATATTTGCAAGATATAAGCAAAGAGCCTATGGTTTCGCCGGATGAGGAAGTTGAATTAGCCCAGCAAATCAGGTCAGGCGACAAGGAGGCTTTGGATAAATTGGTAAAAGCAAATTTGAGATTTGTAGTATCGGTAGCAAAACAATATCAAAATCAAGGATTAGGATTGCAAGACCTTATAAATGAGGGTAATTTAGGTTTAATAAAAGCGGCAAGAAGATTTGATGAGACACGCGGATTTAAGTTTATTTCTTATGCCGTGTGGTGGATAAGGCAGTCTATTTCGCACGCTATTGCAGACCAATCACGCATTGTTCGTTTGCCTGTCAATCAATTAGGGGCTGTCAATCGGATAAAAAAAGAAGTTTCACGTTTGGAACAAATTTATAATCGACTGCCTACTATTGATGAAATTTCAGAAGTAGTGGATTTGGCACCCGATAAAATCAATGAAATTCTCAAAATTTCGGCACGACATATTTCAATGGACGCTCCTATCAACACGGAGGATGACACTTGTTTTATCGATACATTTGTAAGCGAAGAAAATGTTCGTACAGACTCTATTTTGATTAGAGAATCTTTGGAGCGTGAAATCAATGAAACTTTGGCTGTTTTGGACGACAAAGAAAAAGAATTGGTGTGCATGTTTTTTGGTATCGGAAAGTCGCACGAATATACTCTGGACGAAATAGGTGAAAAATTTAACCTCTCAAGGGAAGGTGCTCGTTTAGCAAAAGAAAAAGCACTGAAAAAACTCAAAAAAAATTGCACAAAAGGCTTACAGGCTTATATATAGTGCAAAATTTATATATTTTTTCCCTGTTTTTTAATATTTAATTTATTCATGTATAAAACATTCGTTATCTTTTTTTTAATGGGTTTGGTACTTACCCCGCAAGCACAAAAATTGCGGGGTAGAGTACTGATAGATAAAGAAAAGAAAATATATTTAGATAAAACGGAAATTACTGTTAATCAATGGTTTGAATATTATACCGATATAAAATCCCGTTATTCGGAGCAGACTGCACAATACAGTTTATCTGTGCCTGATACAGCACTTTTTAGACAAATATATGGATTTTCTTTCTTTGGATATTTGGATTCAACCGAAATACCAACTGTCAAAAAGGAGAGAAAAATTTTGCAAAAAAAGGTCGCCACTTTGCCCATGAGTTGCTTTACTCACCGACAAGCAATGGCATTCTGTCAATGGCTTACTCAAAAGGTTAACAAAGAATTGAAATCGCAAAAAAAGACTTATCAACTCACTTTTTCTTTGCCGACCGTTGCGGATTATCAAAATGCGTTTTCAAGGGCTAAAATCACCCAAAATGTTCCGCTTTCTCCTTGTGTCAAAGGCAGTAAAATCATGGGATTAACGGACAATGTTTCTGAATATTCATCTGATTTTCAACAGATTATATGCGGAGTAGAGAATAAAACCATCAAAACGACCTCATCTACCGCTCAGCCGATAGGATTTCGCTGTAAAATACAATTGACAGAAGAATAAATTTATTTTTTCTGTCTTCTTAAATATATACGCAAATTCGCCTCAATATTCAAATAATCTTGCTAATCTTATAACTCTTATGAAAATCAAGGTTCAGACAAATCCTTACTTTCTAACATATTTTAAATACCTGATAAAGAACAATATCAACGCCAAAATTATCACCAATGCTAATGGCAAAATCATATTGAGAACTTGCCATTGTGCTTTTTCTTTGATGATTTTTTTGGAGTCTAATAATCTCATTTTAAAGTCTTTAGAACGGACTTGCAAAATATTCTCATCATCACAAAGGTAATTTACGGCATTGAGTAAAAAGTTTTTATTACCAAAAAATTGTCCTGTGAAACGGTCAACACCCAAAGGATATACATAGCCGTCTGCTGCAATTTGATTTTTAATCATATCTCCGTCCGCCACAAAAATCATTTTAGTAGGTTTGCTTTGCGGTATAAATTCCAATTTTGCCACATCTTTGCCTTCGATTGAGGAGAAAACGGAATGAAAAACACCCTCCACCAATACCGAAACGGGCAAATGCTTGCGGTTAAATTCGAGTAAATTGGCTCTTTTTTTGAGCGTTTGCAAACTGACGACTGCCGGTGCATTAACCATTTTTGTAGTTGTAGATGTGGTCAGCAGAATTGTTTTTGTCAGTCCGCCTTGCCTGCCCACGGTGTCAATAGAACTTACAAATTCTGTCCGTAAAGGATTTAAATTTTTTACTATCGGATGCTCCGACAAAGGCGTAATGATAGGAAAATAATACCATGGAATGAAAGTATATTGTGGCTGTCCTGCCATTCGACCGGTTTCCACAGGAATGGGTAAAGCGTTCAAATCCAACAATAAATTAGTATTTAAACGAACTCCATATTGAAAAAACATATCTTCAATGTTCAAATTTCTACCGATAAAAGGCATTTCAGGATAAAAATTCAGCGTATCCATTTCTGCCAAAACAGGGTCTATATACCACAAAACTCTCCCTCCACGCATGATAAATTGGTCTAATAAAAATTTATCATAATTATCAAACGGCTCGGTAGGTTTGGCGACAATTAAGAGGTCATATTTATTGCTTTTTATTGTGTAATCGCCTGATACAGAGTCTGTTAATTCAATTTCAAAAAGGTTGGTTAATTTATGATTGAGCAAAATGGAGTCCACCGAATAGAATTGAGCAATCGCCGTTCCTGCCCGCAAAATCTGCATGTTGGATAATTCACCATGCCCTTTTATAAAAGCCACTTTTGCCAATTGTTGATTGGTAATTCTTCTGACGGCATTACCAAGATTGTATTCCAATTTTTCGATAGAATATTTAATAATTTCGTTTTCGTCCGCGAGGGCGCCGTCGTCCGAATCAACCAAAGAGATAGGAATTTCTTTTTGTTGATAGGTCATCAATGCACCCGGAACAATATAGCGTGTATTAACACCGTCAGCCTCTTGTGTTTGTATAGCCTGCGGACGCAAGCCTTTTTTGTACAATTCGCCATAAATGGCATCCATCTCTTGCGAAGAATGTCCCTCCGAAGGGTCAATAAATTCATACTCAATATTATCCGAATATGCCCGCATTTCATCTAAAAATTCACGCGTTTTTTGTGAAAGTTCCACAAAATTAGGAGGTAATGCCTTGCCGGACAAGTAAATACGGACATAAATTACATCTTTCAAATTAGAAAGCATTGTTTTGGTGGAAGTGGACAAAGTATAACGTTTCTCCGCCGTAAGGTCAAAACGATGATAAATAAATATTGAAACAATATTTATCCCTATAATAATGGCTAAAATAACAAACAGTTGAACAAAACTTTTGCTTTTTAATATACTTATATTCTTATCTTTTTTTGTAATTTTTTTATTCATTTTTTGCGTTTTTTTTATTTACGTTTTGCTAAAATCCATTTTGAAAGTCCTAAAAATAAAGCAATTAGGCTCAAAAAATACAATATATCTCTTGTGTCAATGACACCTCTACTGATAGATGCGTAATGATAATCTATTCCAAACCAACGAATTACTTGTCCAAATGAGCCAAAAATCGCAAATGA
Organism: Bacteroidales bacterium; assembly: GCA_031272415.1. Classification (GTDB taxonomy): domain Bacteria; phylum Bacteroidota; class Bacteroidia; order Bacteroidales; family WCHB1-69; genus JAISTU01. The sequence goes on from JAISTU010000168.1 coordinate 5,457, forward strand.
ATAAATCAACTCAAATCCTAACCATAAAAATAAACAAATTAGTAAGGAAATTACAAATGCAACTATTTGACTATCAGTTAATAATGAGCAAAAAATACCAATTGCGGCAAAAGAGGCTCCCAAAAGCAACAATCCAATATAAGAGCCGTACAATGCCCCCAAATCCAAATTTCCTTTCGGCAAACCCAAAAAATAAACAGATAAACAATATACAAAAGTCGGCAAAAGTGCAATCACTATCAATACAATACTCGCTAAATACTTGGAAATGATAATTTTAAGGTCAGAAAGTGGCATGGTAAAGAGCAATTCAACCGTTCCTAAACGATTTTCTTCTGCAAAAGAACGCATAGTTACCGCCGGCACTAACAATAAAAACACCAACGGCGCCATCGCAAACAACCCGCTAAGGTCTGCAAAGCCCCGATTAAGAATATTTTGTGAGCCGTCAAACACCCACAAAAACAAGCCTGTCAATGAAATAAATACACCAATGACCAAATAACCTATCAACGAATTTAAAAAAACTTTTATCTCTTTAAGAAATAAACTGTACATAATTTTATGTGTTATTTTTTACCTTTTTAATTATACAAAAATGCAAAGATACACCTTTTCTTCAATTAAAAATTAAAAACCTTTTTTTTCAGAGTGTAGAGTGTAGATTTTTTTGCATTGTCTGAACCATGATTTTCACAAGATTTATATGATTAGCATGATTATTTTATGATTGTAAAGACGCGGCATGCCACGTCTCTACATTCGCCTCTGTTTGAACTTTGATTTGGAATGATTTGAATGATTACGTAAAATCATAATAATCAC
>JAISTU010000193.1 GCA_031272415.1 Bacteroidales bacterium
TTTAAAGGGTTTCCGCATTTGCCGAATATCCGTTGTCCGAATATCCGCAAACCGCAGAATATCACCGTTTAAAGTAATTTCTCTCTGTCGGCTCACATTCTTTCTACATGCCGACTTAATATTGCTAAACTGACCTCGATTTTTGCAAATCATGTCGTTCTGCAACGTGGCAACAGCATCCTGTGCTGTCGCATACATAGCCCTTAGGCTCAAAACTAATGAACAATACTTCTTCATTTTACTTAAAACTAAATTGTTAAACTTTTTATTTATTATTTATAAACTATTTTTAAATTTTCAAAAACAACCTTGCCTTTCACTTTTTTTATCTCCGCAAGGGTCATGCAAAAATACCATTTTTTTTTCGCACCTTTGTAACATACACGGAAAATTTTGTAACATACACGGAAAATTTTGTAACATCCACGGAAAACTTTGTATCATTTAGCGGAAAAAATGTATCATTTAGCGGAAAAACGTATTCTAACATATTGATTATCAATCAAATATGAAAAATCGCTCAAAAATGATGAATTTTTCCGCAGAAAATCACTCTCAAGAGTTTTTGTCTGAACTTTGATTTTAGTATGATTGATGTGATTGATGTGATTACCCTTATTAACAAAAAAATAAGGGTAATGGGGAGATATTTTTTTTGGCTACTAAGGGTGCTTTGATAAATAAGGGTTTTATAATTTGTTAAATTCGTAAAATCATAGTAATCATGTTAATCATTCCAAATCACAGTTCAGACAAGGGGAAGGTAGAGACGTTGCGTGCAACGTCTTTACAATCATAAAATCTTGGTAATCATTAAAATCTTATGAAAATCGTGGTTCAGACAGGGAATGTCCAATTTTAGAACGTTTTTGTGCGAAAATGCAAAAAAAAATAATTCTCAATTCTCAATTCTCAATCAAAAAAAATGTGGAGAGTAAATTTGTCTGATTTTAGAACGTTTTGGCACAAAAACAAAAAAAAAAACTAACAAAAAATCCACAACATTTGCTATGGATTTTTTGATAGTAAAGTAACTAAGAAAAAAAGAGTATTTTCTAAAATTTTACGCCCCCTAATTTTTCGTCAGAAACGCTCAATTTTGCTCTTCCTTTTGCTCTACGTGCGGATAATACGCGTCGCCCGTTAGGGGTCGACATTCTTTCTCTAAATCCGTGTTTATTCTTTCTTTTCCTTATTGATGGATGAAATGTACTTTTCATTTTTACAACTATATTTTATATTTAATTAAACTTTTTTACTTTTTAAGGGATTTACAAAGATACACTTTTTTTTGGAATAAAAAATAATTTTTCAAAAAAAGATGTTAAAAAAAAGTGTAAATTAAGCGGGAAAACGTGTGATATTATTTATTATTTCCCTCATTTTCAATATTTTATGATAATTTACAGAAAATTCGGTATAACCTTCACGAATTAAAAATTCTGTCAAATTGGGATAAGTTGCCAATTCACCACAAATTCCGCACCAAATATTGTTCTCAATAGCGGCTTGTGCTGTCATTTTCAATGCTTTAAGTAAGGCAGGATGCTCAAAATCGACATATTTTTCCAAATGATTGCCACATTGTCTATCAATTGCCAAAATATACTGTGCAAGGTCATTGCTACCGACAGAGAAAAAATCAACCATTTTTGCCAAATCATTTGCAATCAACACGGCTGCCGGCGTTTCAATCATGATGCCTTTTGCTACTTTAAAATTTATATTTAATTCATTTTCAATATTTTGACAAAATTGTAAACATTTTTCCACCTCCCAACAAGCAACAATCATAGGAAACATTATCGCAATCGGATTGTGTTCTTTTTGTTTATAGGCAGTTTGTGCTGCTCTGTAAATTGCACGTAATTGATTTTCAAACAATTGCGGTCTATCCAAGCAAATGCGGATCGCCCGATAGCCTAATGCTGGATTGGTTTCTGTTGGCAAATTAAAATAGTCTGCATTTTTGTCCGTTCCAATATCTATTGTTCTGATAATCAATGGTTTAAAATGTAATTCTTGAACTATTTGCCAATACGTATTATACTGTTCTTCTTCTGATGGATAATCATTGCGATTGATGAACAAAAATTCACTTCTTAACAGCCCAACTCCTTCTGTATCAGCATTGTATGCCATTTTTGCGTCTTCAACAGAGCCAATATTGGCATATAAGCGGATGTCAAAACCGTCTTTTGTTTGGGTTTTGCAGCCTCGAAATCGCTCCTGATTAAGTTTTTCTTCTGATGTTTCTTTTATTTTTTGAAGAATTGTATTAACTTGATAATCAGTAGGTTGTACGATTGCTGACTTTGAAAATGTATCAATGGCAATCTTTGTCCCATTTTCTGTATTTAAAATATCGTTATCCACTTGTATAAGTAGCGGAATGCCGGCTGTTTGTGCAATAATTGAAGTGTGAGTCGTCAAAGATCCTTTTGTGGTAACAATGCCGCAAATTTTGGGTTTATCAAACGTAAGTAATTGACTTACAGCAACATCTGTAGCAATAATGACCGTATTTTCGGATAAATTAAACATCTGATAATCGCCGTTGATACTATTTTCCAACTGCGTACTAAGGTCTGCTATTTCGGCAATTCGTTCTGCTAAATAACTGTCTTTCAGCGTTTTAAAAGTTTCATAAAGTGAATTTTGGGTTTCTTTTATTGCCTCCTGAGCCGTTTTCCCGTCTGCGATGTGCTGTTGTATTTTCCCATCAAATTCGTCATCTTCCAATAAAAATTGCTCAAAAAGGACAATTTTTGCCATCTCTTGCCCCAGATTGTCCAAAGTCTGATTGTATAATGTTGATAATCTGCTATTTACGATTTCTTTTGCACGAAGATACAAAGCCATTTGAAATTCGTTATTGAGTGAATTTTCTGCATTTTCTTTTGCCAAAGAAGTATTTTTTGACAAATTGAGAACTACGCCAATGCCAATGCCTTCCGATGCGACTTGCCCAAAAAACTGTTTCATTTCTTTGTTTTACATTGATTATAACTCATTGTAACACAAATAAATACAAATATTTTACATCACCAAAAAATCTACCAAAATAGCAGGTACATGTACATTTTGAGGTTCAATTTGTCCTATTTCCACCAACTCATCTGCCTGTGCAATCACCAAATCAGCCGCCATTGCCATCAAAGGGTTAAAATTTTGAGCCGTACCATAATACATCAAATTGCCTTCTTTGTCGGCTTTGCTTGCTCCAATAATAGCCACGTCAGCCCGTAGTGGTTTTTCAAGCAAAAAATCTTTGCCGTCAATGTTGATAACCGTTTTTCCCTCAGCGACCATTGTCCCCAAGCCTGTTGGCGTTAGCACACCGCCCAATCCCATGCCTCCTGCACGAACTCGCTCTGCTAATGTCCCCTGAGGTACAAATTCTATATCAATATCATGGTTATTGTATTGAGCCTGAGCAGTTTCATTGGTGCCTAAATGAGAAGTAATGTATTTTTTTATTTGATAATTGACAAACAATTTTCCTACACCTTTGTTTTCCCATGCGGCGTCGTTAGCAATTACGGTCAAATTTTTGACTCCACTTGCCACCAATTCATCTATCAATTTTTCAGGACTTCCGCAGCCCAAAAAACCACCTACCATAATTGTCATGCCGTCTTTTATCTTCGCAACGGCTTCTTTTGCACTAATTTGTTTTGACATATTTTACAACTTTTTTTATATCCGTTTTGCAAAATTACACTTTTTTTTAATTAAAAATTAAAATTTAAGAATTAAATCGTTGTAGGGGCAAAGTATGCCTTGAGCAAAAATGCGAAAGGTACAGGGAGAAAAGGATATATTGAGAATGAATTTTTCTCCAAATTTTATAACAAATTTCTCCCAAAATGCAAAAAAATCCTGCAAAGCATGCCCGTAAAAAAGACATCTTTATATCAATCAAAGCATTTGAATACTTTAATTTACACCTATCCCAAAATACTCAAAACCTTCACTTTTGAGTTCGGCGGCATTATAAATATTTCTGCCGTCAAAAACAATAGGTTTTTTCATGGCTACTTTTACTTGTTGCCAATTGGGAACACGGAATTGTTTCCATTCTGTTATCAACAGCAAAGCATCTGCATTTTCAACCGTTTGATACATGTTGTCGGTAAAAGTAACCGTATTTCCAATTCTTCGTTGAGTTTCGGTCATTGCAATGGGGTCATAGACTCGAATATTGCATCCTGCCTTTTGTAATTCTTTGATAATCACCAAAGAAGGGGCTTCTCTCATGTCGTCTGTTTCGGGTTTGAATGCTAAGCCCCACAGTGCAATCGTTTTGCCGTTTAAATCACCCTTGAAATACGCATGTAACTTATTGAAAAGCACGTACTTTTGACGGTCATTTACTCTTTCGACAGATTCTATTACTTCCATTTGATAGCCTGCTTTTTGACCAATTTTTATCAACGCTTTTACATCTTTTGGGAAGCACGAGCCACCATATCCGCAGCCTGCATACAAAAATTTATTTCCAATTCGCGAGTCAGAGCCTATTCCTTTGCGTACCATACTTACATTTGCCCCTACTTTTTCGCACAAATTGGCAATATCGTTCATAAAACTAATTCTTGTGGCTAACATTGCATTAGCAGCATATTTGGTCATTTCGGCAGAAGTTATATCCATAAAAATCACCCTTGGATTGTTAGATACAAACGGATGATAGAGTTTTTTCATAATCTCTTCTGCTTTTGTAGATTCAACGCCGACCACCACTCGGTCAGGTCGCATAAAATCATTGACAGCATCACCTTCTTTCAAAAATTCGGGATTAGATGCCACATCAAATTCAATGGACAATCCTCTCTTTTTGAGTTCATTTTCAATAGTTTGACGTACCAATGCGGCTGTCCCCACAGGCACTGTACTTTTGGTAACAACCAATTTATAGTCGTTCATTTTTTGTCCAATTGTACGTGCTACGTCTAAAACATATTGCAAATCAGCACTTCCGTCTTCGTCGGGCGGTGTTCCTACTGCCGAAAAAATGACTTCTGCCTCATCAATGCAATCTGCCAATGAAGTTGAAAATTCCAAACGTCCTGCTTTGGCGTTTTTTTCTACTAATTCTTGCAATCCGGGCTCATAAATAGGTAAAATACCCTTTTTAAGATTGTCAATTTTTTCTTTATCAACATCTACACAAATGACAGGGATTCCCATTTCGGAAAAACATGTCCCTGTTACCAGACCTACATATCCGGTTCCTACTACTAATGTCTTCATATTCTTAACTTTATCTTGCATATATCTGTTATTTTTTATATATTTTCTAATTTATCTTTAATACAAATTCCTTGCCCCGTCAAACGGTATTTTTGTAAATTACTATTGGGTTTATTTGGAATGGTCATTTCTATAAATCCGCCTTTGAGAGCAAGTTGTAAGTACCTCATTCTGAAGTGTTTATCATCTTTTAAATTCAGTAAATTCATCAGTTCCGCTTTTGTCATTTCCCCTTGTAGAATGCTTAATAATTGCTTGACTTCGGGGGTAACTTCGGGGGTGACTTCAGGGGCGACTGCGGGGGTGTATCCTTTTGCCGTCAAACGGTATTTTTGCAAACGGCTATTGGGTTTATTTGGAATGGTCATTTCTATAAAACCGCCTTTGAGAGCAAGTTGTAAGTATCTCATTCTGAAATGTTTATCATCTTTTAAATTCAGTAAATTCATTAGTTCCGCTTTTGTCATTTCCCCTTTTATAATGCTTAATAATTGCTTGACTTCGGGGGTAACTTCAGGGGCGACTGCGGGGGTGAGTTCGGGGGTGAGTTCGTTGTTGAGTATATCATTGATAGTTTCTCTTTTATCACCAACAAAATTCATGTCTCTGCGAACTGTAAAAATGCAACTTTCTACCGTTTCATATTCGGGGGGAGGTAGATTGGCTTTTTGCATGGCTTCTTTCATACGCCGAATGCCGGAGCCTACATGTTCTACAATATGCATGCGAGTAAAAAGTCCAAAAATAGCAGGATTTCGGCTTAAACTTAATGACCCAAAACTTTTAGCAACAGCAGGCAAAAGCCCTCCCGGATTGGCAATTTCTACTCGGTCATCAAAAACAGAAATCAAAATTTCACCACCTTTTTCATAATAATCCCGATGCGAAATGGCATTGAGAATAGCCTCCTTAAAGACCTCTATCGGAATTTCCCAAACTTCTTTACGCGGACCGCCACCCTCAATGATAAAGCGTACAGATATTTTATTTTGTAACCAATCCAATGCTTTTAAATATTGCTGATAGACAGGTCCGCCATATACTTTGTTGTCAATAATTAAATATCGCTCGGTGCCCTTGAAACAAACACAATGTATAACTGCTTGTAAATGATAATATTCCGGCTTTTTCCCAAAAAATAACACTCCTGCATTTTTTACAATACCATCACGGTTGATAAGATTTAAATTTTTGAAAATTTGCTCTCGTGGCGTTTCCGGAGAAATTCTTGCTAAATGGCAAAATTCATCAAAATTTTCCTCTTCAATATCTTTATGAATGTCAAAATCGGGACAAAGAACTTCATCAAAATGAATACGGTCACATTGCTGAAAAAAAGCCTGTATTTCCTCACGGGCTGTAAGTTTTTGAGTATTAGCCCCTTCTCTGATATGTATTGCTCCCATAAACACGTATGGCTGATTTTCACCTGTTGGCACTTCAATGACCCAAACCGTTTTATCATCTACATTTACAGGATATAATTCCGTGTAAAGTGCAGGCGAAATTTCGCGTATTGAATTTTGGATAGCAGAGCGTTTTGCATTGTTAATTTCTACACCCTGAATTTGGTTCTTATCATCAACTCCTATCAATAAAAAACCTCCCGCAGAATTAGCAAAAGCACACACTTCTTCTGTCAATTCTCTGATTTTGACAGGAACAGCAACCTTAAATTCAGCGTTAAACGCTTCTCCTCCACTAATTATCAACTTTATATCTTCACCTGTAAGCATAATTTTGGATACATTTATCAATAATAAAAATGCAAAGATACACCTTTTTTTTAGTTGAAAGTTGAGAGTTGAAAGTTGAGAGTTAAAGATACAATTTTACTTTTTTTAAATAATATCTTAACAGTCTTTTCCATGAAAAAAAGTTTTCTCTGACGGTCGTTTTTCCTAATTCTTTATTTGGCACAACATATTTAGGGTGTTTCAATGGAAAACTGATAGCAACAGATGGTTTTAATAACTTATTAATTTTTGAAAAAGCATGTGTTGCGTCTGCTGATGTTAAACCTATATTTGTAACCAAATTAACAGATGGGCATATAGAAATCTGATTTTGAGCACGGAGCATGAACATAAATTGTGTATCCCACGTATTGTTACGTCCGGAGAGTACATCTGCGATAAAACTGTCAAAATATATCTTTTCCCTTTTAGAGAGGAATAAGGCTTCTCTTTGTTTTGTATCGTCTTGATATTGTTGCCAATAGGATAAATCGGCGTCATAATTTTTCCATACGCGTGCCCATGTTGCCCAGCCCCAAATATGAGGCATTTGGGAAAAAGCATAACTATAATTTTTATCAATCAATTCAGGGAAAAAACAATTTCCACTAATACAGCCAATCCTTTGGTCGTTTTTGTAATAATTTAAAAGTGTTTCGCAATATGGGAAAAAACTTGGGTCAGGTAAACAATCATCTTCCAAAATAATTCCTTGTTCAACTTGTTCAAAAAACCATGATATTGCGCCACTTACAGCCATTTTACAGCCTAAATTTTCTTCTCTAAACAGAGTTTTGAGTTCGCAATCCCAATCTATGTGAGATACTATATCTCTCACTTTTTGGCATTTTTCAGCCTCTCCTTCTTTGTTTTTTCGCGGTCCGTCGGCAGCGATAAACAAAAATTTGGGCTTTTGTTGACAAATAGCCTCAAAAACTCTCTTTGTGGTGTCTTCTCTATTAAATATCAAAAATAATATCGGCGTTTCTAACATAATTAAAATGCTTTATGTGTTTAAAATTTTATTTGCTTAAAATATTCTATTGTTCTCAGGAGTCCTTCTTCTAATTGAACTTTTGGTGTCCAGCCCAAATTTTTTTCAGCAAATGTAATATCCGGACAACGTTGAAGAGGGTCATCTTGCGGTAGCGGTTGATATATTATTTTAGATTTTGATTGTGTTAGGTGAATAATTTTTTCTGCCAATTCTATAATTGTGTATTCACCCGGATTGCCAATATTGATAGGACCTATTATCTTATCATCCGTCGCCATCACTCTGACCATTCCTTCTATCAAATCGGAAACATATTGAAAACTGCGTGTTTGTTCCCCTTTCCCAAAAACTGTAATATCTTGATTATTAAGTGCTTGAACAATAAAATTAGATACCACTCTGCCATCATTGGGATGCATTCTTTCTCCATAAGTATTGAAAATGCGAATAATCTTAATTTTCACCCCATTCATTCGATGATAATCCATAAACAAAGTTTCTGCACAGCGTTTCCCTTCATCATAGCAGGAACGAATGCCGATAGGATTGACATTCCCCCAATAAACTTCAGTTTGCGGATGAACATGCGGGTCTCCATAGACCTCGCTTGTAGATGCTTGCAATACTTTTGCTTTTATTCTTTTTGCCAAACCTAAAACATTGATGGCACCCATAACAGATGTTTTTACCGTCTGAATGGCATCAAATTGATAGTGTATGGGAGAGGCAGGACAGGCTAAATTATAAATTTGATCAACCTCTGCCGCAAAAGGCATTGTTACATCATGGCGAATAACCTCAAAATAAGGATTTTCCATCAAATGAACAATGTTTTGCTTTGCCCCTGTAAAAAAATTATCAATACAAATCACCTCATTGCCTTGTGCAAGCAATTTTTCGCATAAATGAGAGCCAACAAATCCCGCTCCGCCTGTAACTAATATTCTTTTTCTCATCTAATATTTCTAAATATTTTTAAATTGCATATAAAACGGTTTCATTGATTGGATGATGCTGTCTTATATATAGTTTGTAATCGGGGTTGAGTTGATGAATATATAAAGGCAATTCCCACAAATCTGCTGGTTTATGATAGATACAAATGGCTAATTTTGGTTTATATTTCATAATAGTTTCTTTCATACCTTCAAGTGCTTTCATTTCTGACCCCTCAATATCTAATTTGATATAGGTAATTTGACTACGTTCTTCTTCCGGAATATATTCGTCAAATTTCACTAACGTTACAAATTCTTTACCTTCTTTTGCAGCACGTGAACCACTGCCACTATCTTCAAAGATAGTTTTTGTATGTTCCGAGTAGAGACCGGCATTATGCAACACAACTTTATCTTGCAAATGTGCTGTGTTTTTCACGGCTTGTTCATAAATTTCTGATATGGGTTCAAAAACATAAATTTTTTTGAAATATCCTCCTGTTTTTTCCACAAAATTGATAACCATGTCCCCTATAAAACCTCCTCCATCTACAAAAACTTCATCTGGTGTAGTGGTAATAATTCCTTGCGGGAAATATTGAGTCGTATCAATTGTCAAAGGATTACTTGCAACAAAAGACAATTCTTTTTCAAAATTATTGTCATAAAATGGCAATAAGTATTTATAATTCCTTGTTTTTCTGCATTTTATAGCAGCATCAAGTATTTTTATTGATAAATCGTCTTCCAATATTGATTTTAGATAATTTATTTCTCCTTTGTGTTTTCTGCATTTGATTCTGTATGGAATTGCATAGCGGACATACTTGTATCCAAAGAATTTAGCAATATTTTCTATCGTTTTTTTTATTTTATACATCATCGTAAAATTGATTTAATTAAATAATATGTTATAAAATTGATTTACTTTATAATATTCATAATGCAAAAAAGCATAATGAAAGAATGGTCTATGTAAAATTTGTTTTAGAGAATAGATTATTCTCAAAAATCTACGTAATTGACTGTATATCAGCGAGTTACATGGGGGGGGGGGGTAAGTGCTTGATAATCAATCAATTGCATAGCAAAAGCGTGCTTTTTTACCTCCTTACTAAAAGCATACTTACTATACATAATACATTGATTATGTTTTCCCAAAAAATTGACTATCTGTGTAATCATCTATCCTTAATTTCAAATTTAATTAAAAAAAATATTATTTTATGGATTTTGCAAAGATACACCTTTTTGTCAATTAAAAATTAAAAAATAAAAATTGAGATTTTTTTTAATGTGAATACACACAAAAAAAAACGCAACACCTTTTCTCGGCATTGCGTTTTTAGAATAATTTTCACCTTTTCCACTTTATTGTACTACTATGCAGTCTACTCTTCTGTTGAGTTTTCTGTTTGCTTCTGTATT
>JAISTU010000211.1 GCA_031272415.1 Bacteroidales bacterium
GGAAGAGCAGAAGGGAAAATAGAAGGAAGAATAGAAGGGAGAATAGAAGGGAGAATAGAAGGTGAGGCTGAGGGTGAAAAGAAAGGATTGGCAAAAGGAAGAATTGAAAGAGATGCCGAAATTGTCTTAAAAATGTGGCAAAAGTTGCAATCAGTTGAAGAAATTCATGCTTTGACGGATATTCCGATAACTACAATTGCTAAAATTCTCAAACAAAACGGAATAAATACATAGCAATGGAAATTCACCGTACCTATCATATTCCCGACTTCGACGGTTTCGATTTGTAAACAAAAGAGTATCAACACGTTACGATTTAGCGGGGAGGGCAACTACATTTCAAAAATCCGCTCCTTAAAAAATATAAAATACTGATAATCATGTAGTTAAAATTTTATCAAAATGGCAAGACTGTTGAAGTCGGGAAATTTATGCGAAAATGCAAAAAAATCTACACTCTATGCTCTAAAAAATGCACTTTTAACTATTTCCTGTATCCAAACTTTTTGTCAGTGTTTTCACAAAGTTGATATTGCCAAAAAATTCTTGTGCGATTACTCTGACAATTGTATAGGCAGGAATCCCCAACATCATACCCGGAATACCCGCGATATACCCCGATGCCAAAACAACTAAAAATATTTCCAATGGATTGGCTTTTACCGAGCGTGCCGCAATAAAAGGCTGCAAAAATATATTATCCAAAATACGACAACCAATGCACGTTAAACTAACCTGCAATACAATGGTAATCATATCTATATCATTGGTAATCAACAAACTACTCATTACTGCAATCACCGAACCTACCGCCAACGCAATCACCGAACCAATGTAAGGAATAATCACCAAAACACCGCCAATTACCGAAATTAAAAGCGCATTAGGAATGCCCATAAAATAAAGAGCCACAAATTCCAAACCTCCCATTATCAAAATTTCAATAAAAAGTCCCAAAAAATAGTTAGAAAGCAGTTTTTTTGAGCGCTGCAAAGTGTGAGTGGTCTCTTTTTGTAAATAAGTCGGCATCATGCTCACTACCGCCGCTTGCAATTTAGGAATGTCTTTTAATAGGAAAAATGCAATAAAAAGTACCGAGAAAATACCCATAAACAAATCCCCAATCAATCCTAACACATTGCCTACCGTTTCGGAGATGTTGATTTTTCCAATAAAATCCAAAACAGATTGCGTAATCACATCTTCCAATTGCTGGTCAGGGGTGAGTAGGTTGTAATTTTTTAATAATTGGTCTGCTTTGGCAAGGTTACTGTCTAAAAAATCAAACGTTTGCGGGTCTGCATTTGCCACCGCATTAACCTGATTGGCAACAGGAATAAATACTAAACGAAAAATTATTATCAAAATTACTAAAACCGCCACAAAAGAAAGTGAAGAGGCTAATGCGTTACCTATTTTAAAAGTTTTGATTTTAATTTTTACCAAAAGTCGTTTCAAGGGCAAACAAAGCATCGCCAATATCAATGCAATTATCACATACATAGTGATTTGCGAAAAATACCATGCCAAAAATATTACCAATGTCATTCCTGCCAAAAGCGAAATCGGACGTATGTATTTCTTTAAAAGAGAGTTATTTGCTGCCATTTTTTGTATAATTGAATATATTTTTTATAAATTTTAATCTAAATTAGCATCTACAGCCTCTTTGAGTCGCTCTGCATTTTCAGCCACTTGTAAGGCTTCGATGGTGTCTTGTATATCACCATCAATAAAAGCCGTTAAGTTGTACATTGTGAGGTTAATACGATGGTCAGTAACCCGATTTTGCGGATAGTTGTAAGTACGTATTTTTGCTGATCTGTCGCCGGTAGAGACCATAGTTTTGCGTCTGGAGGCAATAGAATCTAAATATTTTTGGTATTCCATTTCAAAAATTCTTGTTCGCAACACTCTCATGGCTTTTTCTAAATTTTTAATTTGTGATTTTTCGTCCTGAATTGCCACCACAATACCTGTTGGAATATGTGTCAGCCGCACCGCAGAATAGGTCGTGTTGACCGACTGACCGCCCGGACCGGAGGAGCAATAAGTATCTTTACGAATATCGTTAGGCTTCAATTCCACATCAAATTCGTCTGCCTCCGGCAAAACAACTACCGAAGCCGCCGAAGTATGCACCCGCCCTTGTGCCTCCGTTTGTGGCACCCTTTGCACTCTATGCACACCGGATTCATATTTGAGCAACCCATAAACATTTTCGCCCATCACATCAAACACAATTTCCTTAAAACCACCCATCGTTCCTTCGGTAAAAGAAACTATATCAATTTTCCAATTCTTTGATTCACAATAATGTGTATACATTCTGAACAAATCTCCTGCGAAAATACTTGCCTCGTCGCCTCCTGTACCTGCGCGAATTTCAACAACTGCATTTTTGCTGTCCTGCGGGTCAGAAGGTATGAGTAAAAGCCTGATTTGATCTTCTTTTTTCTCACACTCTTCGGTCAAAGCAGACAATTCTTCTTTTGCCATTGTACGAAAATCTTCATCTTTTTCGGTGGCAATAATTTGTTTGGCATTTTCGATGTTGCTCAATATGTTTTTGTAAGAACAATATGCATCCGCAACGGGCTGTAAATCTTTATAATCCTTACTTAATTTAATATATCTTTTCATGTCGGCAACGACTTCCGGCTGGGCAATTTCTTCTCCCATTGTTTGCCATTTTTGATAAATAATTTCTAATTTTTCTAATAAATTACTCATGAAATTTCTTTGCTGTGCAACTAAAATACAAAGATACACCTTTTTATCAATTAAAAATTAAAAATTAAAAAAAGGTATAAATTTGTTCTAAAAATTACAATTGGAATGGTATTACTCTTCTTTAATACAAAAAAGCAGAGAGTGACAAAATGAAGATTTATCACCCTCTGCTATGAAAAAATGTAAAAAAAATGAAAAGCAAAAAGTATCTGCTTTTCCCAGAATTTTATCTTTATTATTCTACTTTATCACTTTGTTCTTCTGTGGATTGAGAAGGCTCTTGTTGTGCAACAGTAGGCTCTTCCGGTGTTTGGGGTTCGGTTACCTCTGTTGTTTGGGGTTGATTTTCTGTCTCCACATTTTGAACTTCTTCTACGCTGTTTTGTTCAATTGTATTGTTTTCTACTGTTACTTCTTCTGCTGTTTCAACGGCTTGTGTTTCTGTGGCTGTTGTTTCTGCGGAGGCAGTAGTTTCTGATTTTTTAGAGCGTCTTCCGCCTCTTCGGGTGGCTTTGGCTACTGCTTTTTGGGCACCCTTATTTTGGGAATAATTCTCGTTAAAATCTACCAATTCAATAATACACATTTCAGCAGTATCACCAATTCTGAACCCTGTATGTAAAATACGTGTATAGCCACCGGGACGGTCTGCTATTTTGGGTGAAATGGTTCTAAATAGTTCTGTTACTGCATTTTTATCCTGTAAATAAGCAAATACTACTCTGCGTGAATGGGTGTCGTCTTTTTTTGATTTTGTCAGCAACGGCTCTACATATTTACGCAATGCTTTTGCTTTGGCGACTGTGGTTGATATTCTTTTGTGCATTATCAACGAACTTGCCATATTGGATAACATCGCTTTGCGATGAGTGCTTGTTCTTCCTAAATGATTTACTCTCCTGCTATGCCTCATTATTTTATTCCTTATCTAATAAATCTAATCTATATTTTGCAACATCCATACCAAAATCTAAATTTTTGGATTTAAGAAATGCCTCCAATTCTAATAAAGATTTTTTACCAAAATTTCTAAACTTCAGCAAATCTGCTTTTTGAAATTCAACCAAATCGGCAACAGTATATACATCTGCTGTTTCCAAGCAATTGATGGCTCTCACTGATAAGTTCAAGTCTTCCAATCTTGTATTTAACAACTGCCGCATATATACCATTTTTTCATCCATGCCTGCATGTGCGGACTGAATAAATTCCGTAAATTTATCATCCGAGAAAAGCATAAAATGCTGTATCAATACTTGTGCAGCAGATTTTAACGCTTCTTTTGGATGTACAGAGCCGTCTGTTTGGATTTCAAAAATAAGTTTATCAAAGTCAGTCTTTTGCTCAACACGGTAATTTTCAACACGATAGAGTACATTTTTAATAGGTGTATGTGTAGAATCCAACACAATAACACCCACTCCGTTATATTTTTCTTTATTTTCTTCGGCAGTAATGTAACCTCTTCCGCGGTCGATAGTTAATTCCATTTCCAATACCGTGTCTTTGTTCATTGAACAAATGTGTAAATCGGGATTAAGAATTTGGAAATTATTCAAAAATTTGTTGAGGTCGCCGGCACAAAATTCAGTTTGTTCTTTAATTTGAAACTTAACTACTTCACCGGTTTGTTCTTCTATTTTGCTTTTAAACCTTATTTGCTTAATATTTAGGATGATGTCTGTAACATCTTCTATTACTCCTTTTATGGTAGCAAATTCATGCGACACTGAAGTAATTTTTACAGATGTGACGGCAAATCCTTCTAATCCTGATAGCAGCACTCTTCGGAGTGCATTTCCGATAGTTATTCCATATCCTTTTTCCAAAGGGCGGAACTCAAATACGCCAAAGTCATCGGTGGCTTCTAACATAAGCACTTTCTCCGGCATCTGAAAAGGTATCGTAATCATAATTGTTTTGTTTTAATTTTAATTATACTTATTTTTACCAAAAATTGTTTATTATTTAGAATACAATTCAACTATCAACTGTTCTTTGATATTTTCAGGTATCAAATCACGTTGAGGATATTGCATCAATTTACCTGACATAGAAGGGGCATCCCATTCTAACCATGAAAAGGCAGCCGCACTACGTCTTGATAGCGAATCTGTAATCACTTCCAACGATTTAGACCGCTCCCTTACACTTACTATATCACCCGGCTTGAGTGTATATGATGGAATATTAACAACATTTCCATTTACAGTAATGTTTTTATGGGAAACCAATTGTCTTGCAGCCGCACGTGTGGGAGCAATCCCAAAACGATAAACTACATTGTCTAAACGGGCTTCCAATAATTGAAGCAATATTTCCCCCGTAATCCCTTTTTTGGCGGATGCTTTACGGAAAATATTTTTAAATGGACGCTCTAATACGCCGTAAGTATATTTTGCTTTTTGTTTTTCTGCTAATTGCTTACTATATTCTGACTTGGAGCCACCATGACGACCGCCCTGCGGACGCTGTCCGGGAGGATAATTTTTCTTTTCCAAATATTTATCCGGTCCGTAGATAGCCTCTCTAAATTTCCTTGCAATTTTTGATTTTGGTCCTATATATCTTGCCATACTATTTACTTTCTCTACTTAATTTTTTAATTCTACTTTAGTTCTTATTTATTTACGTTAAACTCTTCTACGTTTGGGAGGTCTGCAGCCATTGTGAGGCAGTGGTGTAACGTCCGTAATTTCAGCAACTTCAATACCTACCGAATTGATAGATCGAACTGCTGCCTCACGTCCGCCTCCGGGTCCTTTGAGGTACACTTTTACCCTTCTTAATCCCAAATCAAATGCCACTTTGGCAGCATCTTGGGCAGCCATTTGAGCAGCATAAGGGGTGTTCTTTTTGGAACCTCTAAAGCCCATCTTACCTGCTGACGACCACGATATTGCCTGTCCGCTATTGTTGGTAATAGTTACTATTACATTATTAAACGAAGCCTGTATGTATGCTTTGCCTAAGGCATCTACTTTTACAACTCTTTTCTTTGCAACTTTGGTTGATTTAGCCATAAATTCTTCTTTCTTTTTTTTATTTATTCAACACTTTAATTTAGTTTACCTTGTTGCTTTTTTCTTATTAGCAACTACTTTTTTACGTCCTTTACGCGTACGTGCATTATTTTTGGTAGATTGACCACGTAACGGTAAGCCAATACGATGACGAATCCCACGATAACAGCCTATATCCATCAAACGTTTGATGTTCATTTGTACTTCTGACCGTAAGGCTCCTTCAATTTTCATATCCGAGATAATTCCACGGATAGCATTTAAATCCTCATCGTCCCAATCTTGCACTTTCTTATCATGCGATATATTTACTTGATTGAGTATCTTTTCAGCCGTTGATTTGCCTATACCATAAATGTAGGTCAGCCCTATCACGCCTCTTTTGTTTTTTGGTAAATCTACACCAGCAATTCTTGCCATATTCTTCTTCTACTTAAAATTACTATTATAAATTATTTTAGCCCTGTCTTTGTTTAAATTTAGGGTTTTTCTTATTAATCACATACACAACGCCTTTGCGTCTTACTATCTTACAATCTTCTGACCGTTTTTTTACGGATGTTCTTACTTTCATCTTTATTCTTTATATTTATATTTAATTTTTATACCTAAATGTTATTCTTGCTTTTGTTAAATCATAGATAGACATCTGCATACGCACCCTGTCACCGGGTAGTATCTTAATATAGTGCATGCGCATCTTACCGGATACATGCGCCGTTACTACAAGTCCATTGGCTAATTCAACGCGAAACATCGCATTCCCTAATGACTCTTTTACTACTCCATCTTGTTCTATTGCTTCTTGTTTTGCCATCTACAATATTCTAATATTTTTTACTATTTTTTTAATTCGATTATTTTGCTTACTATTTTACTTAACTAAAGTTGTTTGTTTAAGGTTTTGCAAAATTACACTTTTTTTCAATACAAAAATCAAATTGTTGAAAACTTTTTTAATATTTTTACAATTGACTTGATAATCAGCACTTTATTTTTGAAAAAATAGCATAAATTCCCGAAAAAAAGGTTAATTTTCGCCAATTTTTGTCAAAAATAAGTCTCTTTTTTCGTCAATTTTCGCCATATTTTTCCAATTTTGCGAAAAAAAATGAAAAAAAATGAGCATTTTTGAGCCGTTTTTTATTTTATTTTTATTGAAAATGCATTTAACCCATTGAGTTTCAAGCAATTCATCGCATTTTGATTTTGCATAATATGACTGCCAAAAACATTAAAATCATAAACGTTATTCCCTGAAAACCACTTATTTACATCCATTTTCAACTCTATTTCCACTTTTTTCTCCGGCGACAAAGTGAACGAACAAGGAATTTCCACCGTAAAATCATTATCCACAAATCCTACAATAGAGTCGCTTCCATCGCTCGCTGGTGCATATATTTGTCCTCTACCCAAATGAATATTCAAAGGTGCCAAAATGGTATCTCCCTGTTTGAACTTCCCATTGAGCATCAAAAAATGGTAGCCCCCTCCCAAAACCGAAGACCAAGCCATCTGCGACTGTGGCGGATTGAGAAAAAGATTAGATATATTGTCCTTCGCATACAAACCAAATGTAAAACAGACACTCGTAATTTCTTGATTTACAGGTAATTTTGAAAATATTTGTTGAGAAGTATTTTTATCTTCCGCATCAATGTAAAATATTGAGGAAGTGTCTTGTAAAACAATATATACATCTTTTTTATTTGTACGCAGGGAAATATTAGAAATAAAATATTTCAATTCGTTGATAAGATACTCATTACCCGCAGCATTGGAATAATATTGGGTATTAAATATAATATCTTGATTATCAACACATTGTGTAAAATGTAATGTAAGTGTTGTTTTTTGTTCTTTTTTACAGCCTTCCAAAAACATCCCCAAAATAAGTGCCATTAAGCACCAATAAACCCTATTGGAGATAAAAGGTGAAAGATAAAAGGCGAAAGGTGTTGTTGGTTTCATTTTCTATTTCTCATAAATTCTCTATAGACTGCTGTATTTTTCAGATACAGAGACCTTGCTTGTTCCACATTTATCTTAATCTTCTTATGAAATCCCACTTGTTGAATTGCAGCATCTATTATCCCCGATTTTTTTACCCAGTTAGCCTTACCTTCACTAATTCCTAAAATTTCCGATAAACCCCGCAAGCCATAAACATAAGTAGGTTTTTCTTCTCTTTGTAATAAATCCAACAACTCACCGACCGTTAAATCAATAACTCTCTTATTTAAATCAATCATTTTTATTAGGTTTAAAACAACATTAACGTGTGATAAAACGAATTATTTTAAATTTTTAATAAAAATTCCTCCTTAATTCTTAATTTTTAATTTTTATTGAGAAAAAGTGTATCTTTGTAAAGTATATATTTAATGCAAAAAAATATGAACATAAAAAAAATATATAAAGAAAAACCAATAGTAAGTACGTTGATAATCATGTTGTTAATTGTGATTTTTGCGGTATTGATATTTCAATTTTTACTTCGCTTTATCACTCTTCATAACGAAGAATATGACGTACCTGAGTTGCTTAACTTCGACCAGGAGCAGTTAAAACAGTTTCAAGAGAATGAAAATGAGCATGATTTTGTACTGACGGTCATTGATTCTGTTTTTTTGCCCGACCAAAAAGGCGGTATTGTGATTTCGCAAGACCCTATGGCGGGCAGCAAAGTGAAAAAAGGCAGAAAAATTTATCTCATTGTTTCCACTTTTAGTCAGCCTGAAATTGAGATGCCCAATTTGATAGATTTATCCCTTCGGCAAGCAGAAAACATGCTCATTACCAACAATTTAGAAGTCGGACAAATTATTTACAAAGCCAGCGAATTTAATAACGCTGTTTTGGAGCAATTGTACAAAGGCAGAAATATTAAACCGGGTGCAATGTTGCCTTATCATGCCAAAATAACGCTCATTGTAGGTAAAACGGAGGCAACAACAGAAGGAGAAAGTTTAGAAAGTGCCTATGATAATTGATGTTGTAAATAGATGAGTAAGAATAAGTTACGAAAATTTCAAGAAAATGAAACTTTTGCTAATTTTTTCCAACCCGACATGGAAATTTTGGCAAAAGACAATTTTCCACTCAAAGGCAAATGGAATGAAAAGGTGTTTGGCAACACTCACCCTTTGACGCTTGAATTGGGGTGTGGTAGAGGCGAATACACCATTGCGTTGGCAAAACTGTTTCCACTCCAAAATTTCATTGGTATTGATAGAAAGGGGGCAAGAATGTGGGCAGGAGGCAAAGTGGCAACAGAAGAAAATATTGCCAATGCCGCTTTTTTGAGAATACAAATCAGCAATATTTTTCACTGTTTTTGCAAAAATGAGGTCAGCCAATTGTGGATTACTTTCCCCGACCCTCAACCTCGCCTCGCAAAAGCAAAAAAAAGGCTTACCTCTCCCTTGTTTTTGGACTATTATCGCCAATTTATGTCTCACGATGGCATCGTTCATCTCAAAACGGACAGCCAATTATTGTATGATTATACATTAGAAGTAATTGAAAATCAAGAACTTACAATTATTCAGCAAATTGAGGATATTTATTCGGAGGCTCAAATTGAAGATATTTTAAAAATCCAAACTTATTATGAAAAAATGTGGCTCAATCAAAATATTACTATCAAATACTTGCAATTTTATCTTAATAAGAATCCCAAAATCAGCACAGAAACACACAAGGACACTACATTTTAAAAGAAATTGAAAAATACACCAAAGAAGGATTTGAAAAAAAATTGCACGGATTTTTGGCAAAATCTATTATTCGATTGAAAATCAATGATATATGGTTTCCCACAGAAATAACCAACAAAACAGTCGCCCTCTTTGAAAAAATTAAAATAGCCCCCCTAAAATGAGCAGAGTTAGGGATTAAAAGGAATTTATTTGCGTTGTAATACAGGTTTTTCCATGTCTAATATGATAGGAAAAGGAACACTTGATTATGAACAGTTATCTATAAATAGAAAATCTGAAGGCGAATATTCTGCTCATCTTAATGCCTATGCCTGCGACAAGTTTAGTCCGAACTATAAATTTGGAATGGGTATGATGTTTGATATACACGACTTATTTTCAATTGGTTTTGATGTTAATTATGAAACTAAGGGCTACAAGATGCCGATAAAACCATTATGGATAAGTGATATTGGAAGTTATGATGGACAGTATATTGATACAGATTTGACTGCCACAATCAGAATACACTACTTTGTTCTCCCCTTTAATGCGGAAATTCATTATAAAATGTTTTATTTTTCGGCAGGAATTTATACAGGTGTTTTGTTAGATAGTAGATATAAAATTGCATTTATGTATGAAAATCAAGAATTTAATATAAACAATAAAATAAGACGTGGATATGCCCTAATAGATATTGGAGCACATTTTAACACAGGAGTTCTTATTCCTATTTCGCAAAAAGATTTCTTAAAAATTGGCGTCGGGGGAGCATGGAATATTAGTAGAACAAGTAAATGGATGTTGTACATTGATATTGTGCCTCCACCGTTTTATAGTCAAGTTTTCAGTGTAGAATTAAAATATGAAAGAAAAATTAAATAAAAGATAAAATAATGAAAAAGATATGTTTGTCATTATTCATATTGTTCTTTTTTACAAATAGTTGCAATAAACAAAAAGAAAACTACTTAAATCGCCATCATTAGAGGGAATGGATACTTTTGAATATTATATTGAAAAAGATACTGTTTATGTTGATTTTAAAGACGATGATAGAATTTTTGTACTCATAGGATTTAGACGGCAAGATAATAATCAATACGTGTTTTCCACAAGTGATGCTATTGACAATTTGGGTTATCATTATGCTATTTATTGGTGTGAAGATTAAAAGATGTAGAAACACGCAATATTCATCATTTTTTTGAAAAAAGTTTTTTGTATTGTTTTTAATGATGTAAAACAACAAAGCGGAAAAATTTGCACTCCTTATCGTCCAACGCAATAGATTATTCTGTGTTTTGTCGATAGATAATTTCTTGTTGAATTTTGATGGCATATTCGTGCAATAATGCCAAAAATTTTTGAGCAAATTCTGTATCTATCTGTAAATCAGAGGATAGTGTAATCAGTTGATTATAAACTTCTTCCCATCTTTGCAGTTGTAAAATAGGCAAATTTTGCTCTTTTTTCAATTTTGCTATTTTGGCAACACTTGTAAAACGTTGGGATAATAGTTTAAATATTTGATAATCAATATGATTTATAATTTCTCTTTCTTCTTGTAAAAAACTGTTTTGAGTCTGATTTTTTTGTGGAATTATCAGATTTTCAATGAGTTGTATATACTGATGCGGAGATAGTTGTTGGTCTTTGTCGCTCAGTGCGTTTTTGGGGTCGCAATGCACTTCAAGCATCCAACCGTCAGCGTTGAGCGAGAGTGCTTTTTGGGTCAAATCGGGTATAAACTGTGTATTTCCTGCGATGTGGCTGGGGTCAAAAATGAGCGGAATTTGCGGATAAAGCCGTTTAAATTCAATCAACATTTGCCATGCAGGGTCATTGCGATAAATTTGCGGATAAATGCCTGCAAAACCGCGATAAATACCTGCTATTTTGTCAATGCCTGCTTTAGCAAAACGCTCAAAATTTCCATACCATAATTTTAAATCCGGCGAAAGTGGATTTTTTATCATTACGCTGATATTCAATCCTTTAGCAGCATCTGCAATTGATTGTACCAAAAAAGGATTGATACTTGTTCTGGCACCTATCCAAAATATTGTAAGTCCTTCTTTTACAGCGTTTTCCAACTGCAATGGAGAGGCTATTTCGGTGCAAACGGGCAAATGTAAGCCGTTTTCAACTTCTTTGAGCCATTTAAGTGCCTCATTTCCAGCCCCTTCAAAACTGTCGGGCGATGAGCGGGGTTTCCAAACACCACATCTAAAAACATCAACTTTTCCGCTCTTTGCCAAGCCTTTTGCGGAGTCCATGACTTGTTCATAATTTTCTGCCGAACAAGGGCCTGCAATTCTTATGAAGTTGTTTTTACTTTCAATAATTGGAAAAAGTGTTGATAATGAGTTCATAACAATTCAATAATGCCGCCTCCTACGACATCGTTTTCTTCATAAATCACTGCCGATTGTCCGGGTGTGATGGCACTAACAGGATTTTTAAACTTAACTATCAGATAATCAGATTCTTGCGTGATTTTTGCCCATTCACCTTTGTCTCTGTATCTGATTTTGACAACTCCCTCAAACGGAGAGGGCAATTGTTCATATTTTAAAAGATTTATATCTTTGATAATCAATGAATTAGAAAGTAAATCCGATTTATCTCCCAATGTAATTTCATTTTTTTGAGCCGATATTTTGCAGACATATTTTGGAACACCAAATGCCAAATTCAGCCCCTTTCGCTGTCCGATGGTATAAAACGGAAATCCCTTGTGTTTGCCGATTATATTTCCTTCTGTATCAAGCACATTGCCATTTTTATATTGCTCCTGCAAGCCGTAGGATTGCGTTTCCAAAAATTGACTGTAATTGTTATCGGGAATAAAACATATATCGTAACTCTCTCGTTTTGAGGCTAATTGTTGAAATCCTAATTCAGATGCCATCTGCCGCACATCCTCCTTCAAATATTCCCCCAGAGGAAACAGCGTTTGTGCCAAATCGGTTTGCGACAAGCCCCACAGCACATAACTTTGGTCTTTTTGAGCATCTTTGCCTTTGCGAATATAATATCGCCCATTGTGCGTACCAATTTGTGCATAATGCCCTGTGGCAATGTAGTCGCATTGAAGTTGTTTTGCCTTCTCTAACAATGCTTTCCATTTCAAAAAAATATTGCATCTAATGCATGGATTGGGCGTTCGGGCATGTAAATATTCATCCACAAAGTTATTGATTACCAAGTCTTTAAACTCTTTTGTATAGTCCAAAACATAATGCGGGATGTTCAATTTGACGGCTAATTGTCGCGCATCATTGATGGCATCAATATCGCAACAAGCACTTCTTGCAGAGGAACAAGTTTGGGGATATTCCCATAATTTCATGGTTATACCAATGACTTGATAACCACGCTGTTGCAACAACACAGCACACATCGAACTGTCCAAACCGCCACTCATGGCTAACAAAACGCGTTTAGTAGTCGGCATGGGCAGGCATGGGATTGGGATTGAGCAAAAGTTTCAACAATTTAAGATAGTCCCCATAACAAAATACATCAAAAGGAGGATCAGGCTTTACTGTTATAATCATCTCATTATCAGCACTTTGTTCTACTTTTTTAATCACATTATAAGAGGTCAAAAAACTTTCATTGAGAAAGAAAAACAACTCTTCCCCCGCCAATTGAGAAATAGAATACAGCGACACTTTGCCTGTCAATTGAATGGCAGGCGATTTTTTGGGCTGCAAAACCACTCCGTCAGGACTATCATAAAAATAAGCAATTGTATCTGCCGACACCATTATCCATTTTTTACCTGCTAAAAAGCCCAAAACAGTTTTTTTAATTTGCTCATGTTCAATGGTTTGCACTTTTGTCTCAAAACCGTTTTCATTGTAGGTAATCCATTTACCTTCTCTTAAATCATTGATATACTGCCCTTTAACCCATGTTTTTCCATTTAAATAATATTCTGCATAGTCACCATCAATTTTATTGTTTTTGTAGTGCATTTCCATTCGCAACTCGCCTGTGGCATAATAATCTTTGTAAATGCCGTTGAGTTTGTTGTTTTCCCAGTATTTTTCTTGTATCAATATGCCTTCTTGCGCTGAAAAAAGTTTAAATAAACCATTTTTTTTGCCCAAATGGTAATTTTCGTCCGCAATAAGAGTGCCACTTTGACTGTAATACAGCCATTTACCATCTTTTTCTTTGTTAATATAAACTCCTTCGGACATTTTTTTGCCGTTAGGATAGAACGATATTGCACTCACTTTCGGAGAGTTAGGGTAGTAATACAAACTATCTTTGACCTTTTTGGTGGGATAATAATGAATAAATGCCCCTATAGGCTCTCCGTTGTAAAATGTTGCTTTCCAAAGCAATGTATCTTTTGAGCGTTTTTCCCAATAGCCATACTTTTTCCCAAATTTATCTGTTCTATTGATTGTGTCCGACTGACAAAATGCCTTCGTATTCCACAAAAATAACAGCATCCCTGCACATAAAATTATTTTTTTACTCAACATGTGTCTTCTTTTTTAGATTTTTTACTTATTTACAAAAATACACATTTTTTTTTGTGGAGAGTTGAAAGTGGAGAGTTGAGAGTTATTTTTCAGGATGTATAGTGTAGATTTTTTTTGCATTTTCGCACAAATTTATTCTAAAATTGGATAAAATTTTTCCCGTTTGAACCACATTTAGACAAAGTTAAAAAGATTTTAAATATCTACACTCTACACTCTACACTCTAATGCACGCAACCGCAAGAGTTAGAAAATAAAAATTCGGTAGAAGGCAGCAGATTTTGCATATCTTTTTTTTGTTGGTCGGTAAGACTTATTACACGCATGTCAATGGTTCTCAAACTTTTATCTAAAAATTGCATGCTTTTGGGCAACTCAAAAATCAAATTGCTCCACAAATCCAAATAAACTAAATTGTTTAATTGGCTGATTTCCGACGGCAAAGAGAGCAATTCATTTCTATTGATAATCAATTGCTCCAACGCCGTTAATTGCCCGATTTGCGGAGGCAATTGTGATAATTTATTGTTGGATAAATTTAAAATTTTCAAGTTTTTTAACTGCCATATTGCCGTTGGTATATTTTTTAATTTTAAACCTGACATTTGCAATTCTTGTAAATTTTGAAATTTTAGCACTTCTTTTTCAAAATCGACAGGTATTTTGCGTTTAATTCTTAATCTTAAAACACTGTCGGTTGATATTTTTTGTGCCTCTTCCCATGAATAAATCGTTTGACTATGTAATTGATTTACAATAGGTTGCTTTTGTGCATTTGCATTTATTAGAACAAAAATGTTCAAAAATACAAAAAAATATTTAACAAAAAATCGCAACATTTTTATCCATTAAAAAGATTATCTAAAATGTTGTTATTGACAAGATTAGGCAAAGTTACAGCCATATTCGGATGATTTTCCATTGCTCTTTTGATAGCAAAAATAGCCCCTTTATTTCTTGCCCAACTGCGTCGGGCGATACCATTGTTGACATCCCAAAACAGCATTTGTTGCAAAGCGGTTTGCGTTTGTTCTGTGCCGTCAATGAGCATGCCAAAACCGCCATTGATGACTTCTCCCCAGCCGACACCGCCGCCGTTGTGAATGCTCACCCATGTTGCACCTCTAAAGGCATCGCCTATCACATTTTGCACCGCCATATCCGCCGTAAATGAAGAGCCATCGTAAATATTAGAGGTTTCCCGATATGGCGAATCGGTGCCTGAAACGTCATGGTGGTCTCTGCCGATAACTATGGGGGCTGAAATTTGCCCGTTTTTAACCGCATGATTGAACGCCTGTGCAATTTTTATCCTGCCTTCTGCATCTGCATATAAAATTCGCGCTTGCGAGCCGACAACCAAATGATTTTCCTGTGCCCCACGTAGCCACTGAATGTTGTCTTTCAATTGCTGAATGATTTCTTCGGGAGCAGTTTTTAGCATATTTTCTAAAATTTCAATCGCAATTTGGTCACTTTTTGCCAAATCATCTTCTTTTCCGGAAGTACAAACCCATCTAAAAGGTCCAAATCCAAAATCAAAGCACATCGGACCCATAATATCCTGAACATAAGAAGGATAGCGAAATGCAGAACGGTCTGCATTAAAAATATCAGCCCCCGCTCGACCGGCTTCCAATAAAAACGCATTACCATAATCAAAAAAATACATTCCCCTGTCTGTCAATGTGTTAATAGCCTCCACTTGCCTGCATAAAGACTGTTGTACTTTCTCTTTGAATAAAGCAGGATTTTGAGACATCAATTGATTAGACTCTTCAAACGACAAACCAACAGGATAATAGCCTCCTGCCCACGGATTGTGTAATGAAGTCTGGTCAGACCCCAAATCAACTTTGGTATTATTTTTGGCTAAATATTCCCATAAATCTACAATATTTCCTTGATAGGCAAAAGATTTCGCTTTTTTTGCAATTTTTGCTTTTTCAACTTGTGTAAGTAGTTCTTCCAAATTATCATAAATTTCATCTACCCAGCCTTGCTGAAAACGTTTTTGGGCAGCCAAAGGATTTATTTCCGCCACAATAGAAACACAACCTGCAATATTCCCCGCTTTGGGCTGTGCTCCACTCATGCCGCCAAGCCCCGAAGAGACAAACAATTTGCCCGCTAAACTATCTTGCGAAATTTTTCTGCCCGCATTTAAAACCGTAATAGTCGTTCCATGCACAATCCCTTGCGGACCGATATACATGTACGAACCCGCCGTCATTTGTCCATATTGCGTAACACCGAGTGCATTAAATTTCTCCCAATCGTCAGGTTTAGAATAATTTGGTATCATCATTCCATTGGTAACAACCACGCGTGGCGCATTTTCAGAAGACGGAAACAAACCCAACGGATGACCACTGTACATTACCAATGTTTGTGTATCCGTCATTTGCGATAAATACTTCATTGTCAAGCGATACTGTGCCCAATTTTGAAAAACAGCCCCATTACCTCCATACGTTATCAATTCATGAGGATGCTGCGCCACAGCAGGGTCTAAATTGTTCTGTATCATCATCATAATCGCTGCCGCCTTTTTCGATTTAGCAGGATATTCTTCAATCGGACGTGCATACATGAGGTAAGATGGACGCAATCTATACATATAAATTCTGCCAAAATCATGCAATTCTTGAGCAAATTCTTTCGCCAAAACAGCGTGATGACGCGGCTCAAAATACCGCAATGCGTTTTCAATGGCCAATTTTTTTTCTTTTATAGTCAAAATATCCTTCCGTTTGGGCGCATGGCTAACGCTTTTGTCATAAACGTTTTCCTGCGGTAATTCGCTCGGAATACCTTCTAAAATTTCTTCTCTAAATCTGTTTTTTCCTTCTTCCATTTATCTGCAATAATATTTTTCCTTAAATACAAAAATACACAAATTCTTCAATTAAAAATTAAAAAACTTTTTTTCAATTGAGAATGGAGAGTGGAGAATTGTTTTTTTTGCATTGTCTGAACTATGATTTGGAATGATTTTAATGATTTGTGTGATTATCTAAAATCATAATAATCACATTAATCATACGAAAATCGTGGTTCAGACAAATTTTAGAACATTTTTATTCAAAAATGCAAAAAAAATAGAAAAATCTAAAATCGTAAATCTACAATTGTAAATCTCTACACTCTACACTCTGAAAAAAAGGCTTTAATTTTTATTTGAAAAATTTGTGTATCTTTGCAAAAACAAAATTAGTATAAATATGGATACAGAATTTAAAACTTTAGATAAGGCGACAAAGGACAAAATAAGTTTTATTACTTTTATTGTGCCTGAATTTGCAGTAGCCTATAAAATGAACATACAAGATGCATATTTTTACCTCAAAAAATATGGAGGCTGGGATTTTTTGAATAAGCATTGGTGGGCTTTGCATACAGATAATTTGCTATATACTTTGCATAGTATTTATGAAGTTTGTTACCAAAATGGAGGACAAAGATAATGCAAGTATATCACGGCAGTTATACAACATTTGATGAAATTGATTTATCAAAAGCACAACCCAATAGAGATTTTGGGCAAGGTTTTTATGTTACAAAATATAGGAAACAAGCCGAAAAATGGGCAAAAAATGTTAGTAGCAAATACCATTGTGAAGGGTTGGTCACAGAATATATCTATTATGATTCTGAATTTACAGAACGACTTTGTAAGGTGAAACATTTTGATAGTTACAGTGAAGAATGGTTAGATTTTGTTGTAATGAACCGTAATCCGCTATCGCCTACACCTGCCCATGATTATGATATAGTTGAAGGACCGGTAGCAAATGACAAAGTACAGCGAACATTAACGAGGTATTTGAGTGGAAAAATATCAAAACATGATTTTTTGAAAATGCTTACCTATCATGAAAATACGCATCAAATTTGTTTTTGTACTATGCGTTCTTTACTCACTTTAAGCAAGGTCGCTAATGATAGCATTTTTTTTATAGAAGACATTGCAGAACAAATTGTTGAACAGTTAATGCTGGATTTGAAAATCGATGAAGAAAAAGCCGCAGATTTTTTTTATACCTCAAAAACCTTTTCAAAACTTGCCGATAAAAATACAGATTTTCACCAACAAAATTGGCATGAAATCTATAAAATGTTAAAAAAAGAAGTGAAGTAATTGAAAATTATCCAATTTTAGAATATTTTTGGTGCGAAAATACAAAAAAAAATCTCTACACTCTACACTCTGAAAAAAAACTTTAATTTTTAATTGATATTTTTATGTATCTTTGCAAAACGGAGCGATGTTGAAAATCCGCAGAAGAGAGTAAACGTGTTTTAGGATTAACCAAAATTTTTCTTCAAAAAATGAAAAAAGTTTTAGTAGCAAAGTAGCAGTTGCTTTGATGGCTGGCTTTGCGTCTTGTAAAAAGGATAGTGAATGCACATATTGTAAAAAGGATTGTAAATGCACATATACAGATACAAGTTCAGGACTAACTGGCTCATACACTTACACTTTCACTGCAGATGAATTAGATAAATTGGGAACAACTTGCAAGGGAATAGAAGATGTTCTTATTAGTTATGGGGGCTATGAAACTATTTATTGCAAGGAATATGAAAGCAATATTTATTTAGTTTTACAATAAGCATATCGTTAAAAAAAGCCTGCTTTTTCATTGATTATCAATTACATAAATAAACACACATCTCCGTAACTCAAAAATCGAAAGTCGTGTGCAAGGGCATAGTTATAAATTTCTTTCCATTTTTGCCCGACAAAAGATGCAATCAATAGCAAAAGCGTGCTTTGTGGCTGATGAAAATTGGTAATTAAACCTTTGACAACTTTGGGGGTATAGAATGGCAAAATCATCAATGAGGTAGCAAATGGAAAATATTGTAATTGATTGATATTCATGTATTTTAATATATTTTCAAAAGATTCTTTTACACTTATATTTTCAGTGTATAAATTTTGATAGACCTCCCATTGAGAAAGTGATAAATTCGGATGTGTCTGAATATCAAACAGTTGCGGCTCTTTTTTAAGTTTTACGCCACACCAATACAAACTCTCCAAAGAGCGTGTTGTAGTGGTTCCTACGGCAATGACAGATTTTTGTAATTGATTGTAAATGTGCTCAATAGATATTTTGGAAAAAATTACTTTTTCGGCGTGCATTTGATGTTCTTCTGCATAAGTGGTAGTAACCGGTTTAAAAGTGCCGGCGCCTACATGGAGTGTCAAATAGTCAATAAAAATACCTTTTTTTGCAATTTTTTTCAATAAATTTTGTGTAAAATGCAAACCTGCTGTCGGTGCTGCGACCGAGCCTTTTTGTTTAGCAAAAACAGTTTGATAGCGTATTTTATCTTCCTCATTGGCTTTGCGTTTGATATAAGGGGGCAGTGGTGTATTTCCCGCATAATCAAGTATTTGTGCAAATGTAATATCTGTCGGTTGCCACTGAAAACGAACCAAAAAAGAATCGCCAATGTTCTCCAAACGCTCGGCAGTGAGCATAATTTTTTGAGCATCAATGAGCAACGGCATTTTCAGTATCTCATTCATTCTCTTGTTGTTACCGATGTAGCATTTCCAAACACAACTGCCTTTTTGTTGCAAAGATTGCAGGTAAGAAACGTTATTTTCTTGGGGCGACAAGCACAATATCTCAATCGTTGCTCCCGTAGATTTGGTAAATAAAAGTCTCGCAGGCACAACAGAAGTATCATTAAGAAGAAGTAAATTATTGATATTCAAGTAGTTATCAATATTTTTAAAAATATCTTCTTTTATCTGTTTATCCTTGAAAATCAATAATTTAGACTCATCTCGCTGTGCCAATGGAAAATCTGCAATTCGATTTTGTGGCAAAGGATAATCAAAATCTGCTATTAAAGTCTGTAACTGCATCAATATCAAGCAATTATTGCAGCATATTTTGTAAATTTTTGCTAATTATCAGCCTTGCACCGGTAGCATTTTGTACATCGGCTACGGTAAATTCGGGGTTAATTTCAGTCAATTCAATGCCTTCTTTGGTAATGTTCATCACGCCCATTTCGGTAACAATCATATTGACTTGTCCGGCTGCCGTGAGCGGTAAAGTACACTCTTCCAATATTTTATGATTCCCTTTAGCGGTATGTTCCATTGCCAAAATGATTTTTTTTGTGCCTACCAATAAGTCCATTGCGCCGCCCATTCCGGGTGTTTTTTTACCGGGTATCATCCAATTGGCAAGATTTCCTTTTTTATCCACCTGCAATGCCCCCAAAATGGTAATATCAACGTGTCCGCCACGAATTATGCCGAACGATTTGGCACTGTCAAACGTAGATGCACCTTTATTGGCAGTGATATAACCACCTCCTGCATTGACAAAATTTTTATCCTCTTGCCCCGGCTGTGGCGATGCTCCCATGCCCAACATTCCATTTTCCGACTGCAAAGTAACATGAATATTTTGTGGTAAATAATTGGGTATCAATGTCGGTAATCCAATCCCCAAATTGACCACATATCCGTCTTTAATCTCTAACGCACAACGCTTTGCAATGATT
The DNA here is from genome assembly GCA_031272415.1 of Bacteroidales bacterium. Taxonomy (GTDB): domain Bacteria; phylum Bacteroidota; class Bacteroidia; order Bacteroidales; family WCHB1-69; genus JAISTU01. Next base: position 20,506 of record JAISTU010000211.1, read on the forward strand.
ATCCTAATCTGTTCTTTGTCCATAAATTTGATTTTTTTTTATCTATTTACAAAAATACACAAATTTCTCAATTAAAAATTAAAAGCCCTGTTTTTTAATTGAGAATGGAGAATTGAGAATTGAGAATTATTTTTTTTTTTGCATTTTCACGCCACCCTTGTCTGAACTTTGATTTAGAATGATTTGCGTGATTAACAAGATTTTACGAATTTAACAAATTAAATAACCTTATTTATTAAAGCACCCTTAGTAGCCAAGAAAAATCCCCCCCCCGCCATTACCCTTATTTTTTGTTAATAAGGGAATAAGGGAAATTAACAGAAAAATCCTTGCTACTAAGGGAGCCGCGATAAATAAGGTTTTTTTTTCAGAGTGAAGAGTAAGCCATTTTTTTGCATTTTGAGAGAAAAACGTTCTAAAATTGGATAAAAAGCATTCTCAATTTTTAATTCTCAATTCTCAATTTTCCCCTGTCCTGAAAGGACAAAAGTTTCATGACCGCAGGTCGCTGTTACACTCTGACCTGCGGAATTTGATAACGCTCCCACCACTGTCTGAAAGACAGAACTTATAATGTTTTGTCTTTCAGATAATTAGGTGTGTGTGTCTTTTCCCCGCAGGGCAAACGCAGTGCGCCCTACGGGGAATTATCAAATACCATTTTCAATTGTATATCCCTACATTCTACTCTAATTTTACACCAATTTTTGTTCTATTGCCATTTTCACTAAAATGGCGGTGTTTTTTGCGCCTAATTTTAGGAGTAAATTTTTACGGTAACTTTTGACGGTTTCTACGCCTAAGTGCATCGTTTTGGCAATTTCGACATTTGTTTCGCCTTCTGCTATCAATGTCAGCATTTCTTTTTCTCTTCGCGTGAGAAGAACAGGTTTAAAATCGCTTTTATGCAACATCATATCTACTTCGTGGCACAAAAATTGTTCGCCTCTGTGGACACTCATAATGCCTTCTAAAATCTCTTCTGCCATTGCATTTTTGAGTACATATCCATTTGCACCTGCCGAAAGCATATCCATTATGACGGCATGTTCGGCATACGTTGTCAATGCCAAAATTTTTAAATTTGGATACAGCGGACGCCATTGTCGGCAAAGGTCAGTCCCGCTGCCGTCAGGTAAATTTACGTCCAAAAGTAACACATCTACATTTTCTTTTTCCATGGCGAGCATCCAATCGCCATCTTTTGCCGTGTGAGCGCACCTAATTACTGTCGCCTTTTGCGACTCATTGATAATCTTTGTTAATCCTTCCACAAACATTTTGTGGTCATCCAATATAGCAACCCTAATCATATTCTTTGTATATATTATTGTTTATCAATTAATTTTAATTTTTAATTGAGTTCTAACTTTCCACTAATGATAGTTCCTTTTCCTGGTTTGGAGTCAAAATCAATGGTTCCGTTGTAGGCGGCAATTGTTTTTTTGATATTGAGCAAGCCGATACCATGGGAGATTTGTTGAGTATCAAAACCTTTTCCATCGTCTTGAATTGTAAATGCAATGCTGTCAGGCTCTTGCACCAATTGAACTATAATATGTTCCGCTTGAGCATGTTTTAATGCATTGTTAATCAATTCACAAATGACACGATAAACCGTAATTTCCAACTTTTGTTCCAATCGTTTTTCATTGCCGTAATAATGAAATTGAGCAATGGGTATCGCATCGCAAAAATTTGATAATGCGGTCTTTAAACCATAACGAGTTAATATCTCCGGTATCAAATGAGACGCCACTCGCCGCAACTCTGAAATAGAGTTGTCCAACATTGTAAGTGCGCTGTCAAATATACGCACGTCTTCCTTTTCTATATAAGCACCTTTTCGCATATCCCTTTATTCTTTATTCTTATTTTATATTTTTATTCTTATTTTATGACCGTCAATCGACAAGCCTTTTACAAAGATACACAAAAAAAACATATCTCAATACCCCCTTTGTGGGGTATTTTTCAAAAAAGTGTAAAAAAATGAGAATTGAAAATTAGATTTTTTTGCATTTTGGGATAAAACCGTTCTAAAATCAGACAACAACAACGTTCAATTCTCCTCTATACCCTGCTCCTTTCACCAAACATACCTTTATCCCTACAAATAATTCTATTTACTCCAAAAAACAATAAAACCTTCTTTTTTTCGTTAATTGAATAATTTATTGCAAAAAAATGTTGGTAGAAAAAATTGAAGACGTTGATATAGAAAATGGATCTATTTTATTGATAGACAAGCCATTAAGATGGACTTCTTTTGATATTGTCAATAAGTTGAAAAAATATATTCGCACTTTGACAGATTATAAGAAGTTTAAAATTGGTCATGCAGGTACATTAGACCCTTTGGCGAGTGGGCTTTTGATTATCTGCGTGGGCAAAGCCACCAAACGCATTGAAGAACTGCAATTGCAAGAAAAACAATATCTTACAACTTTTACATTGGGGGCTGTTACTGCAAGTCATGATTTGGAAAAAGACCCTACCGATTTTAAACCCTATCATTCTGTTAATGAGCAAGATATAAAAAATGCAACCACAAAATTTATAGGCAATATTGAGCAAATTCCGCCACAATATTCTGCAATAAAAGTGGATGGCAAGCGGGCTTTTGATTATATGCGTGATAATCAGGATATTACACTTAAATCTCGCAAAATACAAATCAAACGTTTTGAATTGATAAAATATTGTCCGCCACATGCAGACTTTGTAATTGATTGTAGCAAAGGCACTTACATACGTTCATTGGCACGCGATATGGGTGATATTTTGGGCTGTGGAGCATATATTAGTGCATTGAGACGCACTGCTATCGGCAATTTTAAAGTCGAAAATGCTCTCCAAACCAATCTCTTTGAGAACAGCGAGAAAAATATTGAAAAAAAACATAAATTACGTGATTTTGAACGAATAATATAAAAATATGCAAAAAGAAATGCCAACCCTGATTGCTGTTGCTAACACATTGATAGACAAGGATATATTTGAAAAATATTTTTGTTGTCCTTTGGATTGTTGCTGTGGTGCATGTTGTGTAGAAGGTGATGCGGGGGCACCTTTGACGGAAGAGGAAATATCTGTTATTGAGGATAATATGGAATTTATTTTGCCGTATTTACCGCCTCATTCTCAACAAATTTTACAAAAAAAGGGCGTTTTTGAATACGACGCCACAGGAAATTTAGTAACAACTTTGGTGGACAATAAAGAATGTGCTTTTGTATTTTTTGAAAATAATATCGCCAAATGTGCTATTGAAAAGGCTTTTTTTTCGCAAAAAATCACATTTCCAAAGCCAATTTCTTGCCATTTGTATCCCATCCGAATTATAGACCATCAATATTATTTTGCATTAAATTATGATAAATGGAAAGTTTGTAAGGGAGCAGAAGAGAGAGGTAAAGAATTGAAAATGAGTGTATTTATTTTTTTACAAGAGCCACTTAAACGGCGATTTGGAGCGACGTGGCTGGAAGAAGTGAAAAATTTTTTGGCACATCAGACAACTTTTTAATCAAAACTTGCGTCTATAAGGTGTATGTTATCAGAACGGCAATTGATAGAAGGATGTGTCAAAGGCGACCGCAACTGCCAGAAGTTACTTTACGAGCGTTATAGTGGGTATTTTTTCGGAATTTGCCTGCGTTATATGCCCAATAGTTTGGCGGCAGAGGACGTGCTTATTGATGGATTTGCAAGCATTTTCAACAAATTAGAGACCTATGAATACAAAGGTGTGTTGGTATCTTGGATGCGACAAATTATCATCAATGCATTGATTTCAGCATTGCGGAGCGACAAAAGAAACTCCTTTGAAGATTTGCCCGACTATTTTGATAACATTGTTAGTGAAAATGAAAATATAAGTAGTGAAATGAACGCAAATGATATAATGAAGTTGATACAAAAATTGCCCGTAGGCTATCGAACAGTGTTTAATCTCTGTGCAATAGAAGGCTATCCTTATCAAGAGGCAGCCGATTTGCTCGGAGTGAAAATCGGCACTGTGCGCTCGCAATTGGCAAAAGCAAGAAAGATTTTACAAAAACAATTAAAAGATTACAGATGAAACCAAACATAGATACAGTATTAAGGAAAATTTTTAAAAATTATACACAGCAACCTTCCGCCGATTGTTGGGATAAAATTGCAGGGAAATTGGATGCCATCAATGTGGCTAATCAGACTGCCAACAATGCTTCTTCGGCAGGCAGTTCGGCATCTTCGGCTACAAGTATAAGTATCGCTGCAAAAGTGGGTATTGTGGCAGCATCTTTGACCGTCGCAAGCGTAATTGGTGTGATTGTATGGCTAAACAATACACAACAAGCTGAAAACCAATCAATTATAAATACTCCAACGGAGTTTTTACAACAAGAAGAAATTATTGCAAATTCGGATACTTCTGTTATAAACAATGACAAAGAAAATAATGTTAATACATTGACAGACAAGCAAATAACATCTCAAATTCCGGATGTTCCCATTTTAACTGATAATAAAAATGTACCCTTACCGCTTGATAATCAATCTATTGACACCAACAAACAGCCTGTTGTAACTCCCGTTGCTCATCCAAAAGAGCCACAAAGTACCTCAACAAGCGTAACACACACAACGCCAACGGTTTCCAAAGTGCTAATTTTTACTCAAACACCGCCCGCCGAAGAGACTATAAAACCAACATCGCTCGCAAGTGAGGAGGCAGAACGACCTGCACAGCCGGATTTGAGTATTCCAAATATTTTCACCCCCAACGGAGACGGAATTAACGACGCTTTTGAAATAAATGGAATTGAACAAGTTCCTGAAAATGAACTCAATGTGTTCACCAGAGAGGGAAAAGTGATTTTTAAAAGCGTCAATTATCACAACCAATGGACAGCCGACAATGTGCCAAACGGAGTTTATTTTTACATTTTTAAATTCACCTATCAACAATCTACCTTTATGAGACGCGGCTCAATTACAGTGAGAAGATGATATTCAATTAAAAATTAAGAATTTGTAGGGGCAATGGCATTCTTTGCCCCTACAAGGTGAAAAGGCAAAAAGTGCAAGGACGAAAAGCGAAAAAGCAACTGTCAATTTTTTTTTGCATTTTTGTATAAATTTGTTATAAAAATGAAGAAAACAATAAAAAAATCAACTATTTTTCTTCTAAAAACAGCCATCTATCCATTTTTTCGAGTAAAATTTTATCACAAAGAGCGTATTCTTCTGACCATTGCTGCATTTCTTGGGCAGTACCTGTTCCTGAATTGAGCATTTCTAAAAGGTTATTTTTTCGCAGTTCAGTCTCTTCGATTTCTTTTTCTAATTGCTGCTTTTCGATTTCTTCTTTGTAAGTTCGTTTTTGTGTTTTTTGTGGCTGAGAAGGTGGCGACAATGAAGATGTTTTTTGCTGTTTGAGTAACGTTTTTTTGGTTTTTTCTTCGCTTTTTGCTTGCAATTTATAATCGCTGTAATTGCCGTAATAATCCTTAATTTTTCCATTGTCCTGCATAACAAAAATATGCTCTGCCAATTTATCCATCAGCCACCTATCGTGCGAAACGACCAACAAACAGCCTTTAAAGTTCAATAAAAAATCTTCTAAAATTGTAAGTGTCTCAATATCAAAGTCGTTGGTTGGTTCATCAAGGATTAAAAAATTAGGATTTTTGAGCAAAACCATCAATAAATGTAATTTTCGCTGCTGACCGCCACTTAAATTTTCATAAAAAGTGTATTGCATATCGGGCAAAAAACCAAAATGATTTAAAAATGCCGATGCCGAAAGCAGATTGCCATTTGCCATGCGTACCATTTCAGCATGCTCTTTGACCACATCAATCACCCTTTTGCCGTTGTTGGTCGCCGACATGCCGTCTTGTGAATAATACCCTAAAACGATGGTCTCTCCTGTTGTAATTTTACCGTAATCCGGCTTTAATTCATTGATAATCAATCTTAAAATGGTAGTTTTTCCGCTACCGTTTTTCCCTACAATTCCGCAGCGTTCCCCTTTTTTGAAAATATAAGAAAAATTTTTGATAATGATTTTATCGCCGTAAGAAAATCCTATATCATTGATTTCCAATATTTTATGCCCTAAACGTTCTGTTTTGACGGCAAAGTCGGGATTGTTTTGTTCAAATTTTTGTTTTGCTTTTTGTTGCACTTGTTCAAAACTGTCAATTCGTGCTTTTGCTTTGGTGGAGCGGGCTTGTGGAGTAGAACGCATCCACTCCAACTCACGGCGATAAATGCTTTTTGCTTTCAATGTTTGTGCAATTTGATTGGATAGCCGCTCTTCTTTTTTCTCCAAATAATAGCCGTATTTTCCTTTGTAACGGTATAAATTGCCGCTTTCCAACTCCAAAATTTCAGTGCAAACTTTATCCAAAAAGAAACGGTCGTGCGTTACCATCAAAAGCGTTGTGTTTGCGGTAGATAGATAATTTTCAAGCCATTCTATCATTTCAATATCCAAATGATTGGTCGGCTCGTCCAAAATTAAAAAATCAGGCTGATTTAAAATGAGCCTCACCAATGCCACTTTTTTGCGTTGTCCACCCGATAATTGATTGATATTGAGAAAAATATCTTCAATTTGAAATTTATGCAAAACCTCTTTGACACGACTCTCAAAATCCCACGCTTGCAAATTGTCCATTTCAACAATTGCCTTTTCCATGCTCAATCTGTTGCTTTCTGTAGGCTGTAGCGAATAAACATGCAATGCCTTTTCATAATTGGCAATCGCAATCGCCGATGAATTATCAGAGTCAAAAATGGTGTTGATAATAGACGTATTTAACTGATTATCAAATACTTGTTGTAAATATCCGATTTTTATATCTCCTCTGACGGTGATGGTGCCATTGTCGGGCAAATCCAAACCGTTGATAAGATTGAGCAAAGTAGTTTTTCCTGTTCCATTTTTAGCAATCAAAGCCACTTTTTGTCCCTTATCAATGCCAAAACTAATTTGCTCAAAAAGCAATTTTTCACCGTAATATTTACTCAAATTTTCAACGCTTAAATAATTCACTTTAATTTTTTTTTATCAATAAAATACAAAAATACACCTTTTATTCAATTAAAAATTAAAAAATAAAAATTGTAAAAACGGCATCTTGCCGTTTTTTTGTAGGGGCAATGGCATGCCTTGCTCGAATCAGATTTTTTTTTGCATTTTGGGATAAAAACGTTCTAAAAAAAGACAAAAAGGAGTAATTTTTAATTTCCCTTTCCCCTTTCGCTCCTTTTTAGGGGTAAAAAAAAGAGTTGCTTTGTATCTTTTTTACAAATCAACTCTTTAAAAAGGGAGGCGACGACCTACTCTTCCGGCTTTTCAGCGAGTACCATCGGCGCTGGTGGGCTTAACTTCTCTGTTCGGAATGGGAAGAGGTGAACACCACCGCTACTGTCACCCAAAAA
>JAISTU010000079.1 GCA_031272415.1 Bacteroidales bacterium
GAAAAAATCTACCAAAAAACCGAAAGAGTAGACGGGAAAATGATTGATGTTTTTGGATGCTGAGGGATAATTAAAAAATGTAGATTGCAGGGCAATGGCATACACCGCGCCCGAAAAAAGGTGCATGGTGAAAGGTACAAGAACGAAAGGGAAAAAATAATCCTCAATTCTCAATTTAAAAATCCAATCTTTGGACGTTCTTGTTTTATATTTTCCATTTGTGCTTTAATTTGTTCAATTTTTTTGAGGTCGTCTGTGGAAATGCTTGATTTTATGGTTTTTATTATCAATTCTAAATCGTCCATTGTTATTTTTGTATCTTTTCTTTTGCCTTCTTTGTGCTCTTTTATTGTTTTGCGTGATGTTTCATCAACAATCAATTTGATGTCCCCGGAGACATAGTTCTCTGTAAGCATTGCAAGTCGTTCATAATCAATGGTATCCGTTATTGGGCGGTTTTTGAGATAAAGTTCAAACATTGCACGCCGTGCCTCACGGTCAGGTGGTGGAATATAGAAATGCTTTTCGAGCCGTCCTGCTCGAAGTATTGCTTTATCAATCAAATGCGGCTGATTAGTAGAGCCTATAACAAATACGCCACTATTACCAATGTTATCTAATTGAGCAAGAAATTCGTTGGTTTCTCCGGCATAATGACTATGTCCTCCGTCTGATATATTTTCACGTGATGGCATCATAGTGCTTATTTCATTGAAATTCAAGATAGTTGGTGCATTTTCTTTTGCGTTATCAAATATTTTCCTAATCTTTTCTTGCGTACCATGTATGTAAACACTTGCGATGTCTGAAGGATTTATATCTACAAAATTATATCCTGTTTCTTCGGCAAATTTTTTGGCAAAAAAAGTTTTTCCACAGCCCGGAGGTCCGTAAAGGAGCATTCCATTAGGCAAAGCCAACTGATGAAGTCGGTATAATTCAGGGTTGCGTAACATATCTATCACATCGGATTGGAGTTTTTTTTTCAATTCTTGCATCCCCGCTATGGCGGCAAAACCTGCTAATTTGTTTTCTTCCACAGTCGTATTAGCAGGGGCAACAAACTCTTTCCATGGAGTACTTTTTTGATTTGTCAATGCTTGTAAAAAAAGTTGTGCGTTCTTAAATCGCTGTTCGGGGTCATTTTGCAATGCTTGTTCTAACACATTTAAAATAGAATCGTCAAAATCTATAATTTGTCCGACAATGTTGGGAAAAAGCAACGGCTCTTGACGCTGGTCAAGCAAAGATGTGGCAAAATTTGTCTCCATATTTGATGTTTCAGACGCAATTTTGTTGATTTTCCACGGCAACTTTCCAAACAACATTTGATACATTACTACACCGACAGAATATAAATCGGATTGGGGTAAAAATATATTTTTTGTAATACACTCATTTGCAACATATTGTATGGAATTGATGGGAAGTTTATATTCTTTTTGCGATTGATTGATTGTTCGAGCATAACCAAAATCAATAATTTTAGCAACAGATGTTTCGGCAGCAAGGTCAAGCATAATGTTTTGTGGTGTAATTTCATTGTGGATAATCGCATTCGGCAATGAATGCAGGTACGATAAGCCTTTTAACACATCCGACAATATATGACGGATGTCGTAGAGAGTAAAAATCGACTCATGTGCAAGTCGTTCTAACAAGGTTTCGCCAACAATAAATTCTTCCATTAAATAGAGGTATTTACAATTATTTATCACTGTTTCCCCGCTGTCGTGATAGGCAACGATATTGGGATGTTTAATTGTTTTAAGTAATTCTATCGCAAGTAGATTCGCATTATTGTCAAAATTTGCCTGATTGAGTTGTGTAGTATTAAACAATTTGAGAAAATACAATTTATTGTTGCTACCACGCACACGGTAGGTTTCAGCATTTTTACTCTTTTTGATAAAAAGCAAAACTGTGTATTTCCCAGCGAAAAGGCTATTTTTTTGTAGTATTGACATTAGTATAAATTTATTTTAATGATTGAATTAAAGTTTTCTATTCATGATAACAGTTATTTGTTCCTGTTTTGGCATAAAAATACATTTTTTTCAATTAAAAATTAAACAACTGTATTATCCCATTCTCCAAACTCTCCTTTATCTATTCTCAACTCCCAAATGGCAGCAAGGACAGATCTTAATGATTGATTTTGACCATTGTCAATCATTTTCAATCCTTGGTCTATCAATGCTTTTGCTTTGGCTTTATCTTTCCACCGCAAAGAATGAAAATTGGTATTATAATAGTAAATCGCCTCAACATACCACTGACCACCTGAAAGTTGATTGTAAAGTGTTACAGAATAACTATGCAATTCAGCGATCAACCTTTTTGCATCTACTTTGTTTTTATTTTTGATGACCATTTCTATCTGTATTTTTGATGCTTTCAAATATGCTTCTACATTGGTCGTATCTTCACCATGATATTTCATTTCTTTAGAAAACTCTTCCAAAGCAGAGTATCCTTGTCTCAATTCTTCTTCTATTTTTGAAAATTCGTTTTCTTTTTTCAATTCCTCAATTTCCAATAACTCCTTACGCAGTTCGTTTAAAATTCTCATACACCCGTCCGGACTGCCTTCTTCATTTTTCAATTGATTTTCAAGATTTTCAAGATTTTCTAAAATGTTAGTTGTATTGCATTCTGCTGCTTCTTGTTTGGCATTTTTAATTTTTTTTGTCAGTTCGCTTGCATCAGGTGTTGTTGTTTCTTTGACAGGAATATCCAACTCCTCAGTATAGTCTATGGCAGGAAAATAAGCACTGAATTTCATTAAACCCGATTTATCTACTTTTATTGTAATATCCAAAGTGCTACCTTCCGGAATAAGAGATGGTATTTTTTCACCTGTAATGATGACCTCAAATATCGGATTATTAAGTTCAGGATTTGTCCCTTTGGCATTGTATTCGCCTTCGTAAATGGGAATACAAATAGTGTCTTCTATCATTCCGGGGCGTAATATACTACGCGTTCTTAATCCGTTTGTTACACCGATAGCAGGATAACGTTTATTCTTTTCTAATCCTTTGACAGGAAAAATCAAATTCTTTTCTTCTTCAGGAAAATATTTGACAATACAAACATGACTTGGCAACACTTGCATACCGTCCAAGCCGCCTATGCCTTGCAGAATATTGAAACTGCTCGGCTCACAATCAATGCGATTACCTTGATTATCACATACATTAAGGACAAATATATTTGAGCAATTTTCTTGTAAATCAACTTCCAAAAGAGAACCTTTTGCTCCCGTTTTGGTTCTTGGGCTATTCCAACCGCCATCAGAGCGGTATAATTCAATAAAAATCTCATCAGGTATATTGCCTTTTGATTTGTCTTTTAGGATTTTTATATTGACCAATTCTGTTTTTTCCGCAGATACTGCTTCGTATTTTATTTCGAGTTGCAATTTGGTTTCATCGCGGGTTTGATTTTGAATTTCGGGGGCAACATCAATTGTGGAGGCATATAATGCTGCTCCCTTTGCCACAACCGTCATAGGGTCAACAGAAGGATCAACATTTGGCGTAATTTGCAGGCGTAACATTTGCCGCAAAATCGGCGAGTGAGTAGGACCGCCAACCAAAATCAATTTATGTAAGTCGCTGCCATTGAGATTATTACGTTTAAGTAGATTTTGAGTAATATCAATTGCTTTTTGAAAAATGGGGGCAATCACCTTCTCCAAATCCTTATCGGTTATCACAATGTCAATTTCAGGTTCTTCACCATTTGTGTCCTCAAAAGGCAAATCACCAAGATTGCTCAAAATGGTGTATGAATTAGTAAATGAAAGTTGATTTTTTGCTTCTTCTGCATAACGTTTTACGGTAGCGCGTAGCAATTGTTTTTTATTGGCATCTTTTAAAATGTTATCAATACTGTAATGGCTTTGTAAATAAGGAATTATAATTTGGTCAACAATAGCCTCATCTAAATTTTTGCCTCCGAGCCAATTGTCTCCTGCCGTATCTTTGACGGACAAAATACCTTCCTCTGACTTGACAAGGGCGGCATCAAAAGTGCCACCGCCAAAGTCAAATACCAACCAAAAGCCGTCTTTTGATTGTTTACTCAGTCCATAAGCGGTCGCAGCCGCAACTGGCTCTTGCAAAAGTTGTACTTGTTGAAAGCCTGCTAATTTTGCTGCCTGCATGGTTGCCTCTTTTTGTTGATTGCCGAATTTTGCAGGAACGGTAATTACAATAGAGAACAATTCCTCGTCTTGTATCAATGTTTTGAGTTTTTTGAGTACTTCTGCCGAAAGTTCCGTAGAAGTGAAACTTTTGCCCATATTGACACAATCGTAAGTGTGTGTTGTCCCCATTGTTCGTTTAAATTCAATAAAAGTATTGGTTTTACTTGCCTCAAAAGTTTTCAAACTGCGGACAGTTTCGTTTTGTAGTACATTTAACGCTGCATCGCCTATCAAGACATCTTTACGCTTATTGAAACTTACACAGGACGGTATAGTATCTTTCAACTTATCCGATTTTCTAACAACAGGAACTCCGTTTTCCATTCTTGCTATTGAAGAATTGGTTGTTCCCAAATCGATTCCATAGTCTATTTTTGTTCGCATTTTTTTATGATGTTTTTATTTATTATATTATTTTTAATTAACTGAAACTTCTATTTCTGCCGCTTGTATCATTTTATTGTGATAATTGACTTGCGGTTTGATAATTTTTGTGATTATAGTAGTGTTTTTTGCCAAATTTTCATTCTCAATGCTGTTAATGATTGTTGCGTTGAGTCCTTCGGTGTAGGGTTTGCCTAACAATTCAGGCATTTGATAATCATTGGCAATAAGATTGTCTTTGAGTGTGCTTATAGAGCGATTTAACTGTTTCAAACCCTTTGTAGATGCGTCCATTAACGCAATATTCCGTTCCATTAGAGTAATTTCGTCTGCAAGTTTGAGTGCAAGTGAATGGTCTATTTCTAATTGAGAATTGGAAATTGAGTATTGAGAATGATGAGCCGACAAGGATTGTAAAATTTCGGTATGTTGTGAAAATTGTTGTACCAATTGTTCGTCCACATTTTTTCTCTGTTTTTCCAATTGCAAAATAATATCGGCACGATTGGCTCTTTGCTTTCTATACAGCCACGCAAAAAGTGTTACAGCCAACAGCAACAGCACAATACCTCCAATAATGCCTCCTCGCAGAGACATGGCATATCGTGTCTCTACAATCGCAATTTTTTGTTTAGTATTTTGCTCATTTTGAGTGATTTTGATGTTCAGACTATCGGCAAGTGTAGCAATTATCCGATTTTGTACAGCAACTTGCTGTTGCAAACTATCCATTTTTGCAGTGGATTGCAGAATGCTTTTTGAAAAATCGTTTTTTTGACTTTTTAATTCGTTTTGCAATCGCATTACTTGTTGTTGTAAGCGGCAAATAGCAAGGCTATCGCTTGACGCTGATAATCCTTTTACAAAAAATCCTAAAATAATAATTACAAAAATTTGTTTATTCATGTTTTTCATTGATAAATTTATGTTATGAGGGTTGTCTAAAAGTCCACCCTTTATCTATTCTTTCTCTAATTGGAGGAAAGTTGTGAATGTTATTTTTCCGTTTTATTTTGCGCAATCCCTTTGGCGTTTCTACTATATTTAGAATAATTGCTAACAAAACTGAAATAAAACTACCAATAAATGTCGCAAGCCACCTGTTGTCAGCGGTATTCCTATACATACTTATTAGCAAACCGATAATGAAGGGAATACAAATTACAACTGACAGGAAAATAATGGATCCTTTTGATGATGAATTATTTTCTTTTATCTCCGCACTATCAATTTTAGATAATTTAGCAATTCTTGTAGTTAATCCTATTGTACAACCTATCAATAAAAACCCTATTATCAAAAAAGTTATATCGCTCCCAGCAGGCAAACCTATGAACAATGATAGAATAAAACATAGTATGATAGGGAGAATAAAATTATTTGCATTATTTATGGCAGAATGATATTTTTTGCACCTTTTGCAACGTGGTACCGGAGCATTAACCCACTCATAATATGTCCCAGTATAATCTCTACTTGTTACATGAAACAATTTGCGTTCATAGGTACAAGCCTTATCGGGAGTATTTTCCCCACAATACCAACAGAGAGCATAGGCTTTATGAGCGGTAATAATTTCCAAATTCTCTTTTATTCTCTCTGTTGCTTTTGTTCCTACTGCAATTGATAAAGAATATTTTATAAGAGTTATAACATCATTTACATCCGGAGATGTCTCATTAAAGGAACTTATGCAACAATTTAACATTTCCTCTGCCAAGCGGTCAGCAATCATTGCATATTCCACATCCTTTTTTCCTAAAAGAGATTTGATATCATCCAATACATTCGCCGTATTCAACTTCAATTGATTTCCTGCTTTTAGAGCATTATTTTTATCTGTTTGGCATTGATTTTGAGCGATTTGTATTTCTGTATCAATTTTTGCGATACCTTTTTGCGCAAGTTTTTTTAAAAAATCCTCTTTCGCAACAAAGTTTTGTTCCTTGATAAATTCCACAAATTGGGTAAACAAAAATCTGTCAGATTGTGTACATTCCTCATACACCGCATTTAAGAACTTTATTTGCAATTCTTTTGGCGATATTTGATAGGTTACATCGGTAATACTTTCTTTAAAATTTTCCAAAAAATGACTTTCCAAAAAGAGCAATTGCAGTCTTATAGCCTCCTTTGTTTTACCGCTTAAAAGATATAAAAGAGACAAATTATGAAAAGATGAACAATTTTGAGGACAAATTCCTGCCTGTTGCACTGAAACTGCCCAAATTTTCTCAGCCGCTACATTATCCTCTGCTTTTAACATTTCAAATGCCTTTTTATCTGTTTCATTGTTTCCCCAAAACCAAAACAGTGCAGCCAACATTTTGTCGTCATCCAAAACAAGTGTATTGGTAGCAGCGTCAATATCTTCTATTGTCCGTCGCAACGGTGTTATTGACGGAAAACTGTAATCAACAGGAGTATCGGACGCCGCCTCAATATATTGTTTCAACCAACTACTCTGTCGGGTAATTTCTCTTGCACTCGCTCCCGCAAGCAATCCAAGTATTCGATAAGGGTTATTTTTTATGATGTTCATAAGAATTTATTTTTTTTATTTAAGCAATATACATATAACCAACTACCATTATACACAAAGCCAAAGAACCTAGTAAAAAAAATAGTAGAATAGAAAGTAACCCTGACAATACACTTTCATGTTCTGACATTTTAGCCATAATCATAAAAATCCCAAAACCCGATGCTACTGTCACTAAAACCAACCAAATAAAAACAATAGCACAATACTGAACTGAATGGCGGAATTTATCATATTGTATCGTTTTTTGAATATCTTTCATGTTGTTATATGACCATAAAACTTTTTTATCATTATTTACTTGAATGATTGCCACCTCATCACAAATTTTGATAGTGTCTTCTTTAATGTCCTTTATGTATTTGTATATAGTGTTTCTTCTTTCCTTCTCTATATATTCATATATATTGTTATTAATCACTATTTTATGTGCATATACGTCAGGTGTCCATACTGGCATACAGCCGCCCTCATTACATACGATGTCACTAATACCTTCACACATGAGCGAATCGTATTTTGCCTGAACAATCCCTTTGTCAAGGATTTTATAAGTTCTCTCTTTACAAGCAATAAAAAGAAATCCAATGAGCATAAGTAAGATGTAATATTTGATATTCATTATCTTTTTCATATACTTACATTATGATTTGGATCAACTTCTTTTAAATATTTTCTGTATGCCATTACTTGTGCAAAAACAAATATCCAACAATTTAAAAATCTAAAACAAGCAAAGCATTTAGAAAAAAGTATAAATTCTGATGTGGCAAAGGGCAGCGAAATTTTTGGCAAAAATATTATGGCAACTACCGCAATTGCTGTGGCGATATGGTCAATTAACATAGCAATCAGTAGTTGCTTTTGCCCATAACGTATGCGTCCAATTTGGTGCTGTCCAATCGTTTTGGGGTCAGGTAATTTGCTGTATTCAAGCGTCTTACGAGCATGGTGTAATGTTATCGTTACAAATCCAACTGTGCCTATAAAACTCAAAAACGATCCGGGGAAAAAAAGGACATACACGCAAATAAGAATATAGAGTATCGCGCACAGAAGAAAGCGATGACCGTCAAGTCCTCGCATCTCTACACTGAAAAGGATAATTAACCAAAGTATTAAAAATATCCATCCGGCAGTGTCAAGATTTTCTGCATCATTCCTTTGGGACAATTCACCGGATGCTTTAATATTTGTATATTTCTCTATCAGTTTAACTTTGCCGTTTAATTTAAATACAACTTCTTGCTCAATCCAGCCATTTTCAAGTTGTTGATAGTTCAAAAATTCCACTTCACGAAGTCCATTCTTTTTCTGTTTAATCAATTTGATAAGATATAGATTTTCTGCATCAAACCAAACCTGATTACTTGTAGTATCTCCTTCTAAAGCACCAATTACATAAATATTTTTATCGTTGTAGTCTCTTTTATGAAATTTGCTAATATCATAAGGCAAATCTTTCCAACGTTCCATAATTTTGGAATAGGTCATATTATAAATGTCCATACTCAAAATAATAGCATCATGCGTTTCATGCGTGGCACTTATCAAAGAATCGTGTTCGTAAATAATTACAGAATCGTTGCGGCATATATATAGGTAAGAAGTATCGCCCGGTTTTGTGTAAATTACAAGATTTGACGGAAAATTGTACTCCTCATCCCAACTTTCCGAATTTACCAAAGAGTCATTTTGATAACTATCGGCAGTCTGACTAAATTTTACCTGTGTAAACCATTTGCCATAATAGCGGTTATTGATTTGTTTCATTAACGCTTCGGTAGAGACAACATTATCTTTGTCTTTGTGTCCGCAACAAGTCAATCCACCTGCCATTATTAAGCATATAATACATTTTACGATAATTTTTATTGTTTTTTTTTGCATATAATTTTTAATTTAGTAATGTTATTTGAAAATCTAAAATATCTTTCTTCTTTTTGTTTGTCTTTTTTCTTCTTCTTCTTGGTATTCTTGATAATAATTATACATAATCTTACTTATTTTTTAGTTTATATTTTGGCAGTGCAGAATGCAAGGCTGATATTAGCCCTTCATTTTCTGTAATAAGTCCTTCTTCTGTGCTTCGACCGTAATTAGGGAAAGACACCATTGCTTTAAGTGGTTTTGATTCATCTTGTATGTTTTCATAAACAAACCATGCAAAAAAAGGTAATTCTTTCTCAATATATTCCATATTAAATTTACAGTATCTTTCTCTCAATGCTCTAATTTCCTGTTCTGTGTTTTGTTGCATTTTCGTTATCATTTCAACAACAGAATCAACAGTAATCTTTTTTAAAGATTCCATAATATGCAAATCGCAACTTGTAGATGTACATGGTGTTTGTCTATCTTTTTTGTTATGATTAGGACAAGGGGCTACTGATTTCTTGCACGCTTCGCAATGAGAGATAAGTCGTCCTTTGCTATCTAATTCTGAAACTTGTTGTTTTATTTTTTCATCTCTCAAAATCTCCCCATAAAAATACCAATAAACGTGAACATTAGTCTCTTCAATGATTTTTTTCACTTTTTTAAAGAATTTTTTCCACTGTTTATTGTTGCTCCAAATACCATATCCCAAAGCATCAGTATATATCCAAAGTTCTTTTTGTGTATGGCTATCTTCACAAATATCTAATAAATTTTCAATGTCTTTAAAATTATTTGGGAATGGACTTATATGGCGAGTATTCATGTTATTAGCGATGCTATCTGATTTCTTAATAGATGTATCAATGTTATTAGCAATGTTATCTAATTTCGTAATAGATGTATCAACATGATATGCCAATTTTTTCACATTAACTGCCTGTAGGGATGCTATTATAAGCGCACAAATCATAGAATATACTCCCATGTAAACACCACCATTTTTAACCTGAAATAGCATTAACAAAATTCCTCCAATTATTCCAATTGGTCCAAGTACAATGCAAGTCCCCCTAATTGGGTGTTTTTTCCATATTCTTTTTATGCTTTTTCTCATTTTTATAATAATTTTCTCTATTTTTGCAAATTTATTTTACACAATCTACTGTTTTGTTGGAAACATTCATTGTCCAGGATGAAAAGGATCCAAGTACAGAATTACCCA
>JAISTU010000083.1 GCA_031272415.1 Bacteroidales bacterium
AATTTTCCAAAATAAACTCCGGTACCAACATCTTTGATATTGTACTCAACACTTCTTCCGCCTTCGGACATACAATCCTTTTTCTACTCATATTATTTATTTAATCTTATTTAAATTAACACTCTTACAAAGATACACTTTTTTTCCTTTTATCGCTGCAAAAAAATATAAAGCCAAAAGTTTTTTTATTTTTAATTGAAGGAAAAGTGTATTTTTGTATTTAAAAAAAAATATATAAAATTTCGTTGAATTAATAATACTAAAAAAAAGCAAGTGTATGAAAAGATTTATACTAATTTCGGCAGCCTGCATAATGTGGGCAAATGCGACAGTTTATGGACAAGGTTACCCCTTTAAATGGGCAAAACCTATCAAAATGGGATTGGAAGATATGATGACCGTTAAGGAAATCATAACTACCGACGACGGAGCGGCTTATGCTAACACACGTTGGTCGGGAATTGAAAATTATTACCTCATTCCGCCCCATGCAGACTATTTGTACAAATACAATCTACAAGGTAAAACTATCCAAAAAGTACCTTACAAACTCAAAACGCCGGCGGGTAATGCCGACATGGAATTTGTGGTCAATTTGGGTGAGAAAATGTACTTTTTTATGTCTGCACAAAACAAATCTACCAAAAAGCATGTTTTATACATGCAAACTGTCAACAAAGGAACGGCAATGCTCAATGGCACTCCTAAAAATGTGCTGGAATTGAATTATTCAGGTGAGCCAAATTACAGACCTGTTTATTACAGATATTCGGTGTCGCCCGATAATTCCAAATTGGCAATTCATTGCGCCCTTCTCAAAAAGAAGGAAATTATCCGCTCTTTGTTTGTAGTGTATGACAGCCAACTCAATCTATTGTGGAAAAGCAACGACATTGTATCCGAAGGCATTAGCAATCCTTTGCTTGTGCAAGATTTTGCCGTTAATAATGACGGAAATGTGTTCTTTTGTGGCAGAACATTGGCACAAGACAAAAAAAGAAGTACAATTAAAAACTTTAATCCTCAAAATTACGTGGTAATGATGAGCAAAGACAATCCCAATGCTAATCCGGTAGAGATTGAATTTCCGGAAAATACATTTGGTTTAGAGTCCTCCATTGCTATCAGTCCGCAAAATGAGGCTTATTGTGTGGGTGCATTTTCAAAAGAATTGATGGCTAATGGATTGGGATTTTATGTTGCCAAAATCAACACCCAAGATGGAAAAATTGACAAATTAACTTTGGATGAATTTGGTACTCAACTCATTACAGAAGGTTACAGTCAATCCGACGCCAAAAAAATTGCCTCTAAAATTGCCAAAAATGAAAGTTTTGAAAATTATAAATTTTATTTTGATAAGGTACAATTTTTAAAAGATGGCTCTTTGGTATTGTGCGCTGCCAAAAGATATTCAGCAATATTTAAGACAAGAGACGGCGAATTGGTTATTTATTACAATGGCGATATTTTTGTAGGTAAATATTCGCAAAATCTTGAAACTCAATTTGTTAAAAAAATATCTCGCTCTACTGAAATAATGCGTTATCCGATTTGGGGATTTCATTCTTTATTGTTAGATGAGAACGAAGATATTCACGTTTTTTACAATTTGGTACCAAGTACGGCATTTTTAGGGGTTAATTTTCTCAATAAAGCAACAACCATTCATGTAACGTTCGACAAAAAAGGTGAAAGTGAATGGGAGACTTTGCATGATTCCAAAACAGACAAAATTACAGCCCGCCCGTGGGAGATGACTTATATTAACGGCACAGATGAGATACTCCTGCCCGGCAGTAAAGGTGCTATGACACTCACTTTCACGACTTTTAAATTGAAATAAAAAAAAATAATTATCTAAATGAGGGTAAATTTTGCTATGAGTTTGCCCTCTTTTTTTTCTTCTTTTAATTTCGGCTTTTGCACAAACAAATTAGTCTGAATTTCGTCTATTTTCTTTTTAGTAATTTCTATTGCCAAATCCGATTTATCAATGCCAATCCATTGGCGATTATTGAGTTGCGCCGCTTTTAAGGTTGTGCCGCTGCCGCAAAAGCAGTCCAAAACAATGCTGCCCTCATTGGAAGATGTTTTTACAATCAAATCAAGCATTTCGGCATTCTTTTCTGTC
Organism: Bacteroidales bacterium; assembly: GCA_031272415.1. Classification (GTDB taxonomy): domain Bacteria; phylum Bacteroidota; class Bacteroidia; order Bacteroidales; family WCHB1-69; genus JAISTU01. The sequence goes on from JAISTU010000083.1 coordinate 2,135, forward strand.
GGATAATCGGGATATTGCGGGTCTTTGAACTCCCATATATCTTGCACTCGCATACCTTCGCGCTCGTCGGCATAAATGATTTTGCGCGGATTGCCGTTTGCCGACCATTCAATTAGCCCATCCTTATCCCACTGTTCCAAAGTAGCGACGTCGGTGCGCCAATGCCTGCCCGCGGGCGGTAGCATCCCCTTGAACGGCTGATTGGATTTGCCGTTTTCGGTTTCGCCCGGCGCGTGAATCGGTACGGTGGTATATCGCCTGCCCTGTTTGTCCGTTTTGGAAAACAGTTTTTCCAAATCCTTTTCGGAATAGGGCTTGCGCGGCTCGTTCCATATCGGGTTGGCGGTTTTTGTATAAAACAGTATCAGGTCTTTAATATTGCCATAACCAACTCTGTCAAAGTTCTTTGGATTGCATTTAATGCGGGTAATATCGTTTCTGAAATTCTCAATACCAAAAACCTCGTCCATCATTACTTTCACATAATGCCCGATTTTATA
>JAISTU010000092.1 GCA_031272415.1 Bacteroidales bacterium
AGAAATACCTGCCTCGCAGGGATATCGGCACGGAATAGGGCTGCACCACAAGTTCTATGAAATCATTGCCGTCTTCCTGCAACAGATTGACTTCGGCAGTAATCCCCATCTTGTTTATGATTTTGTTGGGGATTTCTTCCATCAGTGTTTTCTGGTCTTCCACGCCGACAACGGTAGCGGCATCGTTCATCCCGATATAAATTTTGCCTCCTTGTGCATTGGCAAAATCGCATACCCATTTGAGGTAATCATCGTGCCAACTGCTTTTGTATTCTATGTTTTGAGTTTCTGACATCTTTTTTGCTGTTATATAATTGATACTTTTTCTACTTTCAATCCCATATTAAACGCTTTTGATATTTGTTCTATTATGCGTTGTTTGGTATTTGTATCGCTGTTAGTCATTACGAACAATCCGTTGCCTATCGGTTTCCGGGATATTGCATAACGCGGCAGCACTGTTTCGGAAATAAGATTGATTTTGTTTACCATAATGCCTAATGACTGAACATTCGACACACCTGCATTTTGAATAACGTCTATCAGCGTTTTATATCTAATATTATCCATATCTTTATTTTCTAAAAGTTGATATTCTGATACCTTTTTTATCTGTCTTAAAATCACTGATATATTTTATTTCTTTCAGTATCTTTGCAAAATCAGTATTTACAGCATTTTGAGAAAGATTGGGTCTTTTTCCATTTTCTGCAATATTTGAATATGGTTTGGGGAACGATTGTAAAATCGCTGTAATCTCTTTTTTGTCAAAAATTGAGTTTATATTGTTAAATAACAATAGTTTATCATCAATTTTTAATTTGCTTTTTGTCAGGATTGCTTTTTTGACGTCATTGCTAATATTGAAAGTGTTGTGGTTTAACAATATATTGCCTATCAAATCTAAAATATCACTACTTGAAATTATATCTGTATCGCCATAACAAGTCAAAATAGTTTCTTTTTCTTTGAAAGATAAAACAGACGATTTCAACAGTACAATTATATCATTATCATCAAAATCAAGTTTATCTATATTCGCTGATAATTCAATCTTCCTTTTTTCAATCAGTGCAATATGTAATCCAACAAAATTTTCTCTCAATTTATTGTAATTTTCTTGATTTAATTCTAATTTTCCATTCTCTATCATCAATTTGGTTTTTTCTTTTGACATATTTTCAAAATTCAAAGAGGTGTAGTAATAGGGGATGGATTTTAGCAATAATGCGTAGGAGTCATTATTGATTTTTTCATTTAACAACACTGATCTTGAAAGTTTTTTAATAACATCTTCATTAGGCTCTTTTTCCATCTGATGTTTTGAGAGAAATTCTGCATTTTCTATTTTATTCAAAAATGCAACAGCGTATTCCGACAATTCGTTTCCAGCACTTGTGTAATTACTTATCAGATTGTTCCAAGTTGGTTTTACCTTTGAATTTTGTAGTAATAGATTATCAATTTCAATGTCGTTTATTTTTGACAAATCGTTTATTTTGGTTTCTACCTTTTGAATAACTGCTGCTTTGTCGTTTTCGGTGAGTTTATCGTTATTCAACAATTCAATTAAGCAACTTTCTTCTTCTTTTGTGTTGTTTTCTAATTTCGAATAAACATTTGTAATGTAATCAGTTATATTATCTTCAATGTACTTTATCAAAACATCACAATTTGAATGTCTAATTGCATAATAATTTCGAGTGTCAAAATCAACCTGATTAAAGTTGCCTTTGGCTTGTAACATAACTTGCAATAAATCAACTTTGATTAAGTAATAATTGTTTTGGTAAATATAATCAAGCATTGCTTCGGACACATTGTTCTGATTTATATTATTTGTAAAGATAATCCCTAACGCTTCTATAATGCCTTTGATTTTTGCTTCGGATAAATTCAAACCGAAAATACTATAATTATCTTTATTACCCGCAATCAATGCAGGCAAAAAGGATTTTCCCGAACAGATAGTTTTTATATCAGTAATATCAGCCTCTTCAATAAACAGTTTAAAATACTGAACACATTTTTTATCCTGCACAAACCAGCTACTTCTATGACCAAACCCCAAAATATCAAATCCATAATGATATGAATCTTTTATGAGTAAATCAACACTGATTCCATTAGCAATAAATCCATCAATAAATGCTTCTGCTTTTTCTGTTCGATTATTTAGAATACTCAAAAATGATTTCTTATATTGTTCATAATTTTCGGTCGTCAATAGATAATCCATTAGCCGATAATTGAGAATAAATTCTTTCCCGAAATCATCGATATGTATCTTTTTTATTAGGTTATCAATATGGTCAAGAGGATGGCTGAAATCCGTGTTAGTTTGAGATTTTACATTCAATAAAAATGTAAAGTCGTTTCTGGATAAACTGCCTTCGTGAAATAAAGAAATGTAATCTAAATAATCTTCGGCTATATAGCCATTGCGCAACAGCGTCCCAATAAGTTTTTGCTTGTTATCATTATTTTCGACGATTATAGTTTTATCGGAAAGTAATTGGTTTATTTTTGCTTGTCGCAAGTCGTTTTTCTTATGTTCTAATGAAGTGATTTTTTGTTTTAGTTCTGCTATTTTGTCATTTCCCCAATCTTGTATCTGTTTTTCTCTGTCTTTATATGTGTTTTTAGAATCAACTTGATTTTCAATTGTTTGGAAATCTATGGGTTGTTGAGTCCTGTTTTGATGTGAACCGCCGAAAAATATAGGATTACTTGTTATTAAATGCGGGAAAATATCATCTTCAAGCACTTGTTCAAAATTATAATTGTTATTATTCAAAATAAAGTAAGATATTTTGTAGGCTGTATTTATTTGTTTAACTATTTGGAATAGATATAACGAACGAAGTTCTTTAATATCCGTGATTTTCAGTTCTTCTAATCGTTTTGTTTCCTCTTTATATTCTGCAATTTTGTTTTCAATAATTTCCGATTGCTGCTTGATATACTCGTGTTTTTTATTGATTGTATCATATAAATCGCCTTCATAATTGCTCAATTTCACAAAATCGCAAGGACATATATTTTTATATACAATCATCGCTAATAATTTGTCGGGGTTTAACTTATCGCTCAAAATCTTTTTATAAATCTGAAACTCATTAACTATATTGAACAATACCCGCATTTCGTCAATAAAAAGCGATATATCATCAATTAGAGCATCCGATACCTTGTTATCTATTGCTTTGATTTCACGCAGTAGAATTTCATTTGAATTTGAAGCGTTTATGAAAGGGATAACAGGAATGATAAAATCAAAGAATTTGGTTCTGTCTTTATCGGCAAACATTTCATCTCGAACAGCGTAAATGAAAACAATATCTCTGTTAATCTTCTTTGAATTATTGATTAACAAATTGACCTCACGGAGTTTTGTGAAAATCTCGGTTTCCTGAAAGCGGTCTAAATCTTCAATTATCACTACATTATAGGGAGTTACCTCAAAGAAATACAGAATTTCCTCTAAATTATGGTTTAATACCGATTTGTTAATTTCAGGATTGATTTCTATTTCGGCATTATTGATATTTAACTTGCTTATTTTCAAGTTATGTAATATGCGTATAGATTTAAAGATACTAAATGAGAGTCCTGTACCACAAAATATAACTGAAAGCCAATGCAGTATTAGATTTGGGGAGATGTTATCTACATTCATAAGATTAGCAATAATCTTATAATCGATTAAATATATAATTGACAATATGAATAACAAGCAACCAAATGTCAATAATAAGAGTTTTTTCAACGAAAAACTTGTGATTTTTTTTAGCCGTGAATCTGGTAGTTTTTGGTCTTTTTCGCGATAAAATAGTTGTTGAAGAATACTCAATTCAATCAAGCGTTGTAAATTTTCGCCTTCGGTTTTATCTTCCGTTTCCTTCTCTTCTTTGAATGTTGCCAAAGAAATATTCAGGAAATGCAAATTTTTGTCAGTATTGACTTTTTGAAAAGATTGAATAATACTGCTTTTCCCTGACCCATAGGGTCCCGTTAAAGCGATATTTTTGATATTTTTTGCTTTTTTGTTTTGTAAAGCCCAATTTAAGGCATCAAAATAATGTTGACCATCTTTTATGT
>JAISTU010000104.1 GCA_031272415.1 Bacteroidales bacterium
AAAGTACTGATACAAAAAAAACAAAGTTAAAACATGGCAAGCAGTAGAATAAAAGTATTAAGAACCACTATTATAGCGTGGTTGGCAGGCATGAGTGCCTCGTGTGTGATGTCCCAAAATTTGATATTATTCAGAGGAAATATGGGGAGAGATAAAAAAAAACGGATATAAAGTTTTGATAAATACTTCTTTTAAATTTTAACGTGAAAAGGCAACCAATTATCAATAACCTTGCAGACGGTTTCGACTTGTTGAAACCGTCAGGCATTGATTATCTGTATTTTAATGAATTATTGTATGAATAACTTTCTATATAATCATGTGCGGAATAGTAGCAATAATAGGCAAAAGCAATCCTAAAACCGTGTTGAATAAAATCAAACATCGTGGATTGGATGCAACTAAAATTATCCGATTGGGAAATGTGTCTATCGGGTTTAATCGCTTGTCTATAAACGACAAAACAGAGCGCGGAACACAACCCTTTGAATTTGGGGACTTTGTCGGTGTTATTAATGGCGAAATTTACAATGCAGACGAATTGCGCAGGAGTTTTGCGCTTAAAACAATGTCAAATTCAGACACGGAAGTTGTTTTGCCATTATTTGAGAAGTTAGGCAGTTCGGCAATCCACCATCTTGATGGTTTTTATTCCGGCGTTATTTACAACAAAGCAACTCGGCAAACTTTTTTATTGAGAGATTATATCGGCAAAAAGCCATTGTTTGTTGTTCATTCAAACAAAGAAACTTTCATTGTCAGTGAATTGAAAGCCGTTGATTCCATTGATGATTTTCAAATCGTTCCCAAAGGGTTTTCCGAACTGACTGAAACGGGAATCAATCTGATTGAACAACATAAAATCACCTTTGTTTCTAAAGATAAACTCAAACAATCACTAACGGAAGCAGTTGAAAAACGCATTCCTGCAGAAGAAAAGCAATTCGGCGTTTTTTTAAGTGGCGGTCTGGACAGTTCGATTATCGCGGGCATTGTAGCCAAACACGCAAACAATGTGATTTACTACACGCTTGGCAATACAGACGATTCGCAATATGTCAATATTCTCGCACAGGAATTGGGTATTGAAAGCAAAATTAAAAGGATTGAACTGCCCACCCGAAATGAACTTCCTCATTTGATTGACAGGGTTGTTTATCACACCGAAAGTTATAATCCATCAATTATCAGCAATGGCTTGGCAACTTATCTGTTGTCGGCAGCGGCGCACAAAGACGGATTGAAAGTTGTTTTGTCGGGCGAGGGCGCTGATGAATTGTTTTGTGGTTATCCTGTTTCCACTAACATAAACAAATGGTTTGCGAAGCGCGGGGAACTCATCGAAAATATGCACTTCACTGAGTTGCGGAGATTAGATTTGTCCTCAATGGCTCACACAATTGAAATTCGCTGCCCATTTTTGGACAGACAGGTTTATGCTGTTTCCAAAGATTGCACGGCATCTGATTTGATTGACGGATTTCAGGGCAAGCAAATTTTGCGAAAGGCATTCAAAGACGATTTGCCAAAAGAAATTGTTGAGCGCAACAAGATGTCGTTTGACGTTGGTTCAGGGATTCGAAAAATGGTTGTCGAGTATTTGACACAAAACGGAAAATCGGAAAAAGAGAATTTGAAAGTTATTTGCGAACGGAATCTCCCGAAATTATTGGTAGAAGATTTTTATTTTCATTCGTATCCAACATTCGACAAAGCCATTGAAAAACGAGGTAGTTCCCACAAAACCAATGAACTTGAAAAAATAGAAAGTTTGCTTCTGCGGGAATTTGAAACCGTTCCCTTTCATAACATTTTTATGTTGAACGATGAAAACATCGTGGCTTCAGATTTGGGCGGAACTTGTTCGGACAAGGTTTTACACTTCAAAAAAGTGCTTTTGGATATCGGTATCTCATCAAAATTACATTCAGCCTTCATTAACGGGCAGGAATGCCATCGTATGCTTTCTGTTGAAATTGACAATCAACATTACTTTGTTGATGTCGGTTCCGGTTGGGCAAGTCCAAAACTTTTCCCCGCATTTAAGCCAATCGAATACTCGGTTTTCGGGATGACTTTCAAGACGGAACTTTCAGCCAGCAACCTGTTTTTATTCCACAAGACAGATGATGAGTTCAAACTGATGATAACTGTTCCGTTGAAATCAAAATCGGAAGAGGAAATTTTGGCAGACATTAAAAATCGTTTTAACGGTAAAACCGTTTATCCGTTTCAAAACAGTTTGAGGTTTTCAAAGGTCATAGGAAACTCATTTTATTTCTTAAAGGGCAACAAATTAAGAATCTACAATTCTGTCGGCATAGAAGAAAAAGTTTTATCCAATGTGGAAATCGAAACTTTACTCAAAGATACTTTCAAATTCAATTTAGACGGATTAAAGATTCCAAACTTGACGAGTATTGCTGTGATTATAGCGACAAAAAACAGACCTTTTTATTTGAAAAGCCGTTCATTGAAAAGTGTTATCTGTCAAAGTATTAAACCGAATTTCGTAATTGTTGTAGATGATTCTGACGACCAAAATTCAAGAGCCGAAAATGAGTCAATAATTAAAGAATATAATGTCCAACCGATAGCAACGACGATAGATTATATCCTTAATCACAGAACAGCAGGAGCGGCGGGAAGTTGGAACAGTGCCATTGACTTTCTTTTGACGGAAAAGCACTCACCGGAAAATACGTTTATCGCAATTCTCGACGATGACGATGAATGGCATCGTGATTATCTGAAATATTGTTTTCAAACCATTGAACAAGAAGCGGTAGATATGATTGCCTGTGATTTTTACAGGATTACAGATGAGCAAAAAGAGATAAATCAAGCGCCGTCAGAACTTTTGGCAAGCGATTTCTTGATTGGGAATCCGGGCATTCAGGGGTCTAATCTGTTTATTCGTTTGTCTTGTTTTTTAGAAGCCGGTTGTTTTGATGAAAATCTGCAAAGTTGCACGGACAGAGATTTGTGCATTAGAATATGTGATTTAGGATATGTCCGTTATTCGCGGGTTCCGGTTCCTTTGATGAATCACTTTGCAGAATGCAGTAGAATTAGAATGAGCACCCCGAAGACCAAAAGCAAAGAATCGGGATTATATAATTTTTGGCTCAAGCATTCTAAACGAATGTCGGTTGAACAACAGGAACAATATAAAACACGAGCAAAAACGCTTTTTAGTTGGGAGTTGCCAGAAATAGTCAAAGAAAACTCCGTCATAAGTTTCAATGATATAAACGCAATTGAAAATTATACCCTCTATGTCGGGATTATTTGTTCTGATTACAAGGTAATATGCCCATTGCTGAACCAATTAGGGCGGTTGCAACACGAAAAATTTATTACCCTTGTTCGTGTTTTTCTGGTTGAAAACAATTTGTCCGTTGAGGATAAAAACAGCATAATTCAACTTGCGGACGGAATATCGCTCAATGTGTCTTTTACAACCAAAAAAATGCAAGATAAATGGATAGCGACGATTGATTATTTCGGAAACTTTTCACGAAACAAGAACAATATGTTCAGTATTGCACAGTCGCGAACAATGTTGCAAAAATATATCGGGCAAACAATGAAAGGAAAAGAGGATACGGTTGCTTGGATTTTGGATGAAGATATGCAAATTAACGAAAGCACTTTACAAGGGCTGAAAATTCTACCTCAACTAAAACGAAACGGTATTGATATAGTAATTGGAAAATATGAATATTCGTCGCCAAATCCGCCTATCAATGGCATACGCACTCAATTGGTAGATTTTTGGCATAATCTGTGTTGGCTTCTGAATCAAAAACCAAATGAAATCCTGCCTGATTTTTCAGACGAAAATCATTCATTCATAAAGAAATATCCCGATTATTACTATGATTTATCAAGAAAACATTCAGGGCATTTGGAACATCCATTTTGGATTGAACCTGTATCGAAAAAAGAAACCGTTGAGGATGCAATAAACCGTTTATGCAACGATGTAATTGAAATCTTTGGCGGAACTCCGCTGACACGACCTTTGGTATCCCTAAATTCAATCCCCCTTTTAGCTTCCGCAAGAGATTCTGTAAATCGTGGCGGGAATACTTTTGTTTTCAACGCCGATGCGCTGACCGATGTTCCAAATTTGAGTATGCGAATAAACGATACTGATGTTCGCCGTTCAGATATGATGTGGGCAGTCATAAACAAATACTACCGAAAAATGAATATTAAAGCGGTAAATATACCGATTTGGCACACAGGAAAAGAAATGTCAAATCCTGCAGTTTTGGATGTGGATAAAGTAAGAGAAGAAATTATCGGCTCAATTTTATATGCTGCAGTGACCGATTTTCTAAAAATATCTCCCACTCATTGTCTTCGTTTCACAGATGACGAGATTTTAGTGATTACTCAAAATTTTGAGCGTCTTATGAAACAAAGAATGTTGCTTTTGCAGCAAACATTTTATAGAGCAATCGGTATTTCAAAAAATATAAAGAATTTAGAGATATACAAACAGCATAGGAATTTGAATAGATTGACAGATATTATTGACGAAGTTTTCAATCATAAAAACTTTGATTTGATTGAAAAAAGTGTAAGCGTAATTTCAATTTCCGACTTAACTGCATTTCTAAATTCAATGCAACAACAATCTGATAACTTTAAGAAAATAAATATCTTATGACAACTGTTTACGAAAATTACTGTATCCTTCCAACGGACTTCGGAACTTTCCGAATGTATGACACGCTCGACGAGGGCGTTCGCCTGTTGTCGTATTCTCCGATTGAAAATATTGGAGACAACCCGTTGGTAAGAGTGCATTCTTCGTGCATCGCGTCCGAAGTTTTTGGCGCGAGAGATTGTGACTGCGCCGACCAATTGCACGAGGCGATGAAATTGATTGCCGGTGAGGGCAGGGGCTTGATTATTCACATTCATCAAGAAGGCAGGGGACACGGATTGTCAAAGAAAATCAAGGCAGTATCCCTTATGCAGACCAAAAATTGCGATACCGCCGAATCGTTTAACCAAATGGGGTTGCATCAAGATATACGAGATTATGCTAAACCGGTTGAGATTTTGAAAAATTTGGGGATTACTTCGGTTCGCCTTATTTCCAATAATCCGCGCAAGAGTAATTTCCTTACCAAACACGGAATTTCTGTTGAAATTGTTCACACGCACCCTAAAATCAGACCGGAAAACAAAGATTATCTGTTTTCCAAAAATGCAAAGTTGGGGCATTCGTTACCGCTTAACGATGAAGAAAACACGGGAATTATTCATTTTTATCATTCCGACCAGAAATGGGGCGAATTCGCGAACTTTTCCCGTCATTCAATCTATTTGGACGGGAAAATTTGGAACACAGTTGAGCATTTTTATCAGGCACAAAAATTCCACGATACCGATAATGAGGAAATTATACGTTTGGCTGCAACTCCCACATTAGCAAAACAAAAAGCCCACGAAATACTTGAATGCCATCCTGTTCCTGATTGGAACGAGCGGAAAGAAGACATTATGTATAGAGGCCTAAAAGCGAAGTTTACGCAACATCCTGAACTCGGAAAATTGCTCATTTCAACCGGAAATAAAACGCTTGTGGAACGAGCAGATAACGATAGTTACTGGGGCGATGGGAAAGACGGCAACGGGAGAAATCGGTTGGGAGAATTGCTAATGCAGTTGCGAAAGGAGTTGAAAGACAATTTGGATGTTCAACATTGCAAAAATATAATAGCGTTTTGGAATTTGGAAAAGCCTTTGCGAGTGCTTGGCAGTGGATCTGAGGGAATTGTTTTTACGGACAAAAAATGGGTTTATAAATCTTTCTACGATATTAAAGATAGCGAATGGAACTATTTGAAGGAAATATCTGTCTGTTTTTCTGAAAGCCCAATTTTGGCGAAAATTGAATGTTATGATTCAAACAAATACAAATTCATTCGTTATCCTTATATTGATTTTGAACCGTTAACAAAAGTTGATGCAAGGGAAATAGTTGATTTTCTAAAATTCAGCAAATCAAATAATTTTGTTTTTACAAACATAAAGCCTCTAAATTTTATACAGGCAAAATCGGGGATAAAACTCGTAGATTACGGAAGGTCGTTTGAATCTTATACGGAAGAAAAAATGCTGAACGCCACAAAACGCGCATTTTTACTTTACAAGTTTCCCACAATGAAAAACAAAGAATTTCAATCATTAACTCCTTATATCAACAGAGGCGAAAATCCGCTCGAAATTGATGGATGGGAAAATTTTTGGTTGGAGATAACTCCCAATTTCACAAAAAAATGAACTTGAAAATTATTAGATACTTAATCACAGGTGCAGCAGGTTTTATCGGTTTTCATTTGGCAAAACGACTTTTAGAAAAAGGCAACGCCGTTATCGGAATTGATAATTTGAATGATTATTACGATGCCCGACTGAAATACGCACGATTGCAAGAATTAGAACAATATCCTGATTTTCAGTTTGTTAAAATGGATATTGCCGATAAATGCGCTATGAACGAATTGTTTGCACAAAACCATTTTGATATTGTTTGCAATTTTGCGGCACAGGCGGGTGTAACTTATTCTACTGTAAATCCAAACGCCTATATTCACAGCAATATTATTGGATTTATCAACGTTTTGGAATGTTGCAAAGAGCATAACTGCAAACTGATTTATGCAAGTTCGAGCAGCGTTTATGGCGACAATAAGAAACTGCCATTTGCCGAAGCCGACCCGATTGCAATGCCTAAAAACCTGTACGCCAAAACCAAAATCAACAATGAATATCTGGTACAAATGTACAGCGACCATTTCGGGTTGCAAACAATCTGCTTGCGGTTGTTTTCTGTATATGGTACTTTCGGGCGACCCGATATGGGATATATGATTTTTATAAAATCAATTCTTAACCATCTACCACTCAATATTTACGGCGACGGCACAATGAAACGCGATTATACATATATTGATGATGTTGTTACAGCTATTCAAAAAATTATTTCGTATCACTCTGTAAATAAAGCGAATAATGAAATTTACAATATCGGCTCGTCTAACCCCGTTTCGCTTGTGGAATTGATAGAAAAATTGGAAAATCAACTCGGAACAAAAGCCATCAAAAACTTTTTGCCAAAGCGTCCCGAAGAAATCGGAACCACTTATGCCGATGTTTCAAAATTGAAAAAAGTGATTGGATACAAGCCGAATACAAGTATTGATGATGGAATAAAGAAGGTTGTGGGGTGGTGGAAATTAATTATTGATAATCAATCTCAAACTTTATAGCATAATGAAACTGCAAATTAAAAAACGTACAACCATATCAAAGCAAACTATGAAACCAAAATTAATCTTATGCACGGTCGGCACTTCCATTTCTAACGGAGTGGGCTTTATATTTTTTTGCAGCGATAAAAGGGGTTGCGTTAGGAGAAGTACAATGCTATTCTATACATTGAAAAATCTTTATCTTTTGTACCGTAACTGTTGGATATAAACCGTTCAA
>JAISTU010000124.1 GCA_031272415.1 Bacteroidales bacterium
CCATGTACTTCGCCGGTCTTATCGTTGACGCCAATAACAATGGCTCCGCCCTGAGAGTTGCTGAAAGCAACCATCTCAATGCCGAGTTTGTAGGCGTCGTTGACTCGTTCCTTGAACTGGACGGTGGTCGTTTCGCCTTGTCTGATAATCTGTTTTATGTCGCTGATGGTCATTCCGTTACTTCATCTGTGAGATATGTGAGTAAATTTTCCATTTTTGATTTTAGATTGTACTACTTTCTCGGAGGCGACTACTATTCAAAAAAAATGTTGATTTCGGATTTTAGATTACTGATTGACAATTGTTGGACGTTTGTTTGCTTCTAAAAGTCAAGCCGATACAATGTTTCGCCCGTTTCTTTTTCATCAATCAATTTCATTACCTCTTTTATAATCTAAAATCCAAAATCGTCAATCTAAAATCTTATTATTTTTCCCATGTGTGCTATCAAATCTAAAATGCGATTAGAATAGCCCCATTCGTTGTCGTACCAAGCGACCAATTTAACAAATGTTGGATTGAGCATAATCCCTGCATTGGCGTCAAAAGTAGAGGAATGAGGGTCATGTACAAAATCGGTAGAAACAACTGCATCTTCTGTGTATGCCAAAATGCCTTTTAAAGTGGTTTGAGAGGCGGTTTTAAGAGCCTCTTTGATTTGCTCATAAGAGGTTTCTTTTTGCAAGCGGCAAGTCAAATCCACAACAGATACATTGACCGTTGGCACTCTAAAAGACATACCTGTAAGGCGTCCTTTGAGTTCAGGGATAACTTTTGTAACCGCTTTGGCAGCACCTGTGGAAGAGGGAATGATGTTTCCTATCGCTGCGCGTCCGCCACGCCAATCTTTTTTGGACGGTCCGTCAACCGTTTTTTGAGTGGCAGTTGCGGCATGAACGGTGGTCATTAAGCCTTCTAAAAGTCCAAAATTTTCATGCACTACTTTTACCAATGGTGCAAGACAATTCGTTGTGCATGAGGCATTTGAAACAATTTCTTGCCCCTTATATTGCTCATGATTGACCCCCATTACAAACATCGGCGTATCATCTTTGGAAGGAGCGGACATAACCACTTTTTTTGCCCCCGCTTTGAGATGTGCTTGGGCTAATTCTTGTGTCAAAAACAATCCTGTACTTTCCACAATATATTCCGCCTCCACTTGGTCCCATTTTAAGTTTGATGGCTCTTTTTCGGCAGTAACTCTGATTTTTTTTCCATTGATTATCAGGTAATTATCTTTTACGGCAACTTCCGGCTCAAATATTCCATGTACAGAATCATATTTGAGCATATAAGCCATATATTCTGCATCTAACAGGTCGTTAATAGCCACAATTTCAACATCTTGTCTTAAATATGCGGCTCTAAAAACCAACCTACCTATGCGTCCAAATCCATTGATACCTATTTTTATCGGTTTCATAATTTATTATTTTATTTATTATTTTATTTATTGATATTTATTGCAAATTCTCTGCCCAATTGCAGACATTTTAGGTTTAAATTGACAATATTTTCGCCTTTTTTACCAAAAATTTCAGCCACAGAGCGTTCTATTTCTGAAAAATCCATATTTAAAAACGGTGTTGCGGCGCCCAAAATAACCATATTTGCCGAGCGTGCAGAGCCTGCTTCTTTGGCAATTTTATCTGCATCAATAGCAATTTTTCTGGGCAATTTATCAATCGTTTGCATCAAAACATCCTCCTTTGGATAGTTAGGAATATTGATAAATGGTGTTGTATTGGTAACCACCCAGCCTGTGGGCGACAACATGGGTAAATAACGCAACGACTCCATTGGCTCTATGGAAATAACAAGGTCTGCTTTTCCATAAGGTATTAAGTCTGAATAAATTAGACTATCTGAAAGCCTTAAATTGGACTGCACGTCTCCACCTCTTTGGCTCATTCCATGCACTTCTGCTTGTTTTAAATACAATCCTTGTCTAACGGCTGCATTGCCAATCACTGTGGCGATAGACAAAATGCCTTGACCGCCTACTCCTGCTAATATTATGTCTGTTTTCATTTTAATTTCTCAATTTTAATTTCTCAATTTATTTTTAATCTTGTGCTTGTTTGGGGGCTTTCATTCGCCTTGCCATCGTTTGAATACATTCTCTGGTAGGAATAATGACTGAAACGCCGTTATATTCCAACTCTTGAGCAATAATTTGCGTGTTAACTGCATGTTGCGGTTTCAAAGGTTTTAGTATTCTAATGTGTTCTTTTTCAACACCTAAACCCAAACAAATATTTTCCAAACGTCCAAATGCGTGTGAATCTTGACCGCCTGTCATGCCGGTAGTTGAATTATCCAAAATCATTACCGTAATATTTGTTTTTTCAATAACACAATCCAATAAAGAAGTCATGCCGGAATGGGTAAAAGTAGAGTCTCCAATGACGGCTACTGTTGGTTTTAATCCTGCATCTGCTGCTCCTTTTGCCATCGTAATGGATGCACCCATATCAACGCAAGTATAAATCGCATTATAAGGTGGCAATGCTCCCAAAGTATAGCAACCTATATCTGAAAAAACACGTCCTTGTCCATATTTTGCAATCGCCTCATTTAGAGCATTATAAGAATCTATATGCGGACAACCGACACATAACGCAGGCGGACGCGCTGCGACAATATCAGGTATGCAAACGTCCATCATCGCATCCATGCCTAATGCTTTGGCAACCAAATTGGGATTTAATTCCCCCATCCGTGGCAAAACATTATCTAATCGCCCGTTAATTTTCAACGTATTATCCAATAAACCACGCAATTGCTCTTCTATTAACGGATAGCCCTCCTCAATGACCAAAATACGACTGCATTCTTGCGTCAATTTACGAATTAACGAAATCGGCAGCGGATATTGAGATATTTTTAGCACAGGATGAGGACATTTGCCGTCTTTGTAATTTTCCATTAAATAATTAAACCCTATGCCTGATGCAATGATTCCCAGCGATTTATCTTCACCGTCAAAATATTGATTAAAAGGTGAATTTTCAGACGCGTTGATAATAGCGGGCTGTTTTTCCAACAATTGAGCATATTGTTTACGAGCAATGGCGGGCAAAAGTATAAATTGTTTAGGATTTTTTGGCAAATGGAGTTCATTTTGCTTCCTTGCCTCAAAAGTTTTAACCCCTGAACGGGAGTGTGCCAAACGTGTTGTTACTCTCATCAAAACAGGCACACCATATTTTTCCGAAAAATCAAAAGCGGCTCTTGTCATATCATAAGCCTCTTGCTGTGTAGCAGGCTCAAAAACAGGTGTAAAAGCAAACTTTCCAAAATATCTTGAATCTTGCTCATTTTGAGAAGAATGCATACTTGGATCATCGGCAGCCAATATAACCAGCCCTCCGTTAGCACCTGTAATTGCCACGTTCATAAATGAATCCGCCGCCACGTTCATCCCTACATGTTTCATGCAAACCAACGCCCGTTTGCCTGCATAAGACATACCAACGGCAGCCTCCATAGCCGTTTTTTCATTTGCAGACCATTGTCTGTGTACGTTTCCTTCTGCCGCCTGTGCAGAATGTTGTATATATTCAGTTATCTCTGTCGAAGGTGTCCCCGGATAGGCATATACACCTGATATACCCGCATCCAAAGCCCCTTGTGCAATGGCTTCATCGCCTAATAATAATTTTTGCATATATAAATTTGTATTTTTGAAAAGACTATTTTTTTTAACAATCTTTTACAAAGATACACTTTTTTGTCAATTAAAAATTAAAAACCCTTGTTTTTAGAGTGTAGAGTTTTTTTAGAGTGTAGAGTGTAGATTTGAAAGTTATAAAAAAAACCTTATTTATTGAGGTTCCCTTAGTAGCAAGGATTTTTCTGTTAATTTCCCTTATTCCCTTATTAACAAAAAATAAGGGTAATGGGGGGGTATTTTTTGGCTACTAAGGGTGCTTTAATAAATAAGGGTTTATAATTTGTTAAATTCGTAAAATCTTGAAAATCACACAAATCATTCAAATCATTTAAAATCAAAGTTCAGACAAGGCAAAAAAAAAACTACACTCTACACTCTACACTCTAAAAAAAAGGGTTTTTAATTTTTAATTGATAAAAAAGTGTATCTTTGTAAATTGATAATTATTAAATGAACTTTAACTTTTTAAAATGTTTGCAAACATGAAAGAAATAAAGACAATAATTGCAGTAGGGATTGCTGCTGTGGCGGTCATTGTAGCCGCATGTGTATTAGGGAGTGCATATCTTGGACGCGGAAAAAGTGAGCGTAAGATTGAAGTAGTAGGTATGGCACAAAAAGATTTTGTGTCTGATTTGATTGTTTGGAATGGCTCATTTTCTAAACAAGATATGGATATGAAAACGGCGTTTCGGCAGTTAAAATCGGACGAAGAGATAGTGAGAAAATATTTGCTTTCGCAAGGTGTTGCCGAAAATGAAATGGTTTTCAGTTCGGTGAGTATTGACAAAGATTATGATTCTTATTATGAAAACAACCATTATCGGCAAATATTTAAAGGTTATTTATTGCGACAAAATGTTACCATTACCTCCAACGATTTGGAAAAGATTGAAAAAGTATCGCGGGGCATTTCTTCGTTGATAGATAATGGGATTGAGTTTGAAAGTCGGTCGCCCAATTTCTTTTATACTAAATTGACGGATTTGAAACTTAAATTGATAGAAGAAGCCACACAGGACGGACGCAGTCGGGCGGAAAAAATTGCTCAAAATGCGAACGCAAAACTGGGCAAATTGGTGTCTGCCGATTTGGGGGTATTTCAGATTACGGGGCAAAATTCCAATGATGAATACCTTTGGGGCGGTGCATACAATACTTCTTCCAAAAATAAAACCGCAAATATCACAGTTAGACTAAAATTTGAACCCAAATGAAAAAGATTTTAATTACCGGAGGTGCAGGATTTATCGGCTCACATGTTGTGAAATTATTTGTTAATAAATATGTTGATTATCATGTTTTTAACTTAGATAAATTAACTTATGCCGGTAATTTGGAAAATCTAAAAAGTATAGAAAATTCACCCAATTACACTTTTATAAAAGGGGATATAACTGATGGGTTGTTCATATCGCAATTATTTGAAAATCAACAATTTGATGGCGTTATTCATTTGGCAGCAGAGTCGCATGTAGACCGCTCTATTGCCGATCCTATGGCATTTATTCACACCAACATTGTCGGCACGGCAAATTTGCTCAATGCAGCATTAAAAATTTGGGAAGGTCATTTTGAGGGCAAATTGTTTTATCATATTTCCACCGATGAGGTATATGGCTCGTTGGGGGAAAATGATGCAGCATTTACGGAGCAGACGCCTTATTGTCCGCACAGCCCTTATTCGGCTTCCAAAGCGGCATCTGACCATTTGGTGAGAGCCTATTATGATACTTATGGCTTGCCAACTGTGATTTCCAATTGTTCCAATAATTATGGTCCATATCAATTTCCCGAAAAACTGCTTCCTCTGTGTATCAATAATATTCTCAATAACAAACCCTTACCTGTTTATGGAAAGGGATTGAATGTGCGGGATTGGTTGTATGTTAAAGACCATGCGGATGCGATAGATTGTGTTTTTCATGCAGGAGAAAAAGGACAAACGTACAACATTGGAGGTAATAATGAGTGGAGAAATATTGATTTGATTGAAAAGTTAATAGAAATCACTGATAATCAATTAAATAGACCAAAAGGAACATCGCAAAAATTGATTACTTTTGTCAAAGACAGAGCCGGACATGATTTAAGATATGCCATCAATGCCAAAAAAATTCATACTCAATTAGGTTGGTGTCCAAAAGTTGCTTTTGATGAGGGTTTTGCTTTGACGGTGAAATGGTATTTGGATAATTCCGATTGGTTAAAAAATGTAACAACAGGAGAATATCAAAATTATTATAATAAAATGTATTTAGAAAGAAAATAAAAGAAAATAAAAGATATATAAAATGTATAGAAGTATAAAATATTTTTGTAGCGTAGTAGTTTTAAGTTTGTATTTTATGGCGTCATCTTTTGCGCAAGATGCGATGATGCTGGTAAGAGTGGAAGGTAAAAAAGTGTTTACAATTGTTACTTTTACAGGTGTTCCGCCGGAAAGTAAAGCATTTTGGAAACAAGATATTTCGGGAGCAAAATTTATCAAAATTGAGCAACCTTATCATTATCCTTATTGGGATACTGCCCATAATGTATTGACAGTCAATATAGATAAGTACCCGGAGGAGTATAATTGCAATTTTATATTGGTTTGTGAATTGCCAAAAAATGTAACAGAGTATCTTACATGGGGAAAATCCGTGTTTTATTATGAGCCGATAGGAGAAGAGGGCAAATTTATCTATTTGCCTCCCAAAGAATTTACGATTGCAGACCTCAAAAAACAAAATAATTATTTGTTAGTGGAGGCAGATAAAGATGCCAATCCTAATGATTTTTTCCCTGATGAGTTGCCACAGCGACAAATTGTTTTGCCTGTTCAACAACAGCCTAAACAAACGGAAGTCGCTGTCGCCAAAGAGGAGAAACCTTTGAACAGCGAAACAATTAAACAAAGTCTTGAAACTGAACAAGTTAAGAAAATAGAACCCTCTAAAGTTATCAAAGAAGAACCCCAACCGATAAAAGTAGAAACAAAACCGATTGAGGTGCCAAAACCTGTAAAAATTGAACCTGTGAAAACAGAAACTGTAAAGGTTGAACCTGTAAAGGTTGAACCTGTGAAAACGGAACCCATTAAAACAGAGCCGATAAAGACAGAAACAGTAAAAATTGAGCCAATAAAAGCGGAGCCTGTCAAAGTGGAACCTGTCAAGGTGGAGCCTACCAAGGTGGAGCCTGCCAAAGTAACCAAAGCCGAACCTTTGACCGCACAGCCTTTGAAAGTGGCTCAAAAAGAATCCATTGTGAAAACAATTGCAGGTTTTGAGGTAACAGAAGAAGATTATCAGCCTGATCCGGACGGATACAAATATTATGTTCAATTTTCTGCACAAGCAAAGCCCAGAGATATATCAAAATGGCGTAATGTACCGCTCAAATCGGGCGACAAAATGCAACAATTGCCCATTGACGGCTGGTATAAATGCATCATAGGACCTTTTAAAACCAAAGCAGAAGGCTTGGAAAGGCTACAATATTATCGCCCCTATTTTAATCATTTGTTTTTGGCAAAATATAAGTTGTGAGCAAAAAAATAAGGGTGAGAGTGAATGTTTTCTCTCAAAGAGGGCGACAAACTTTAAAAAAAGTGCTTTTGTTGTTGTTGTGTTTGTGTTTTGTTGTATCTTGTGCATCCAAAAAACATTTACCGCAACCAAGGAAAAAAAGAAAATGTAATTGTCCGCATTTTACAATGTTAAATAACGGATTATCAACAGATTATGCCTTCACAGAAAATACAAGCAAAGGATTCTAAACAGGTTTTAATCCCCTTTGTGCCTGATGGAATGGCAGATGTTTTTGTGCAATTATTGCAACCTTATCCTGTCAAAGTAAAAATTGTCAGACCTCGAAAGTCCGCCAGCGGTTCTTACAGAAAAACTCCCAACGGACAGCATTTGATTACTCTCAATTGCGACCTCAATAAATATGCTTTCGCCTTAACCTTTTTACACGAAATTGCTCATTTACAAACTGCGAACACAACAAATAAAAGACTTGGACACGGTAAATTGTGGAAAAAAAATTATGCGCAATTGATAGAAAAATATATTTTACACAATCCCGCTTTTCCCGCAGATATTTTATCGGCTTTGCAGTCTCATGTACAAAACATCACAAGTACGGACGCTATTGATATACATCTTACACGCACTTTGCAAAAATATGACAGCCCCAAACCGCAAGCAACTTTATTGCCCACTTTGGAAGAAATCCCCTATGCTACTGTCTTTGTTCATGATAAAAAATTGATGCGAAAAGAAAAATTGCTCAGAAAATATTACCTCTGTAAAGAACTCTCTACCAACAAATTATATAGGTGCCACCCGCTAATGAGAGTAGAAGTACGTTCATAGTGGAGAGATTTTTTTTGCATTTTGGGATAAAAACGTTCTAAAAAATGATTTTTCCCGTCTGACCATACCTCCCCCTCCACCGTCATTGCGACCTTGCCCGCAATCCCCTTGTCTGAACTATGATTTTCATGAGATTTACAAGATTAGCAGGATTATTTTGGTGCATGCACCGTCTCTGAAAAGGTACGTGTCGTTTTCTACACAACTATTTCATTTTCATTACAATGATTTTATAGCAAAAATGGCTGCCAACGGCAGCCATTTTTAATTTAAAACTTCATTATGTGAGAATTTTTCAAATAGTCTGATTTTAAAATCCAAATATCTGTTCCAAAGATAATTTGGTTACTTTACCTATCTTTTTGAGATATTTCATATCAATAGATTTGGTATCGCCGACAATCATGTAAGTGATTGGTTTTCCGACAATTTGTTCTTGTTGAAAACGTTTAATATCATTGAAAGTAATACTTGGCAGTGTTTCAAATTCGGCTTTACGGGGGTCTTCGGTTAAGCCCAATCGTTTCCATGCTAAATATTTCCATACTTTGTCATCTTTTGTAATTCTTTCAGTACGAATGGATTCCAAAGATGCATTGCGAGCAATCACAAATGAGGCATCATTTTCAGGCATATTGGCATACAAATCTCTGAACGCTGACATCGATTGGGAAACTTTGTCGTTACCGCAACCAATATAAGATATATTGTAATTCAATCGGTTTAATTTTGACGCTTGTGAAAAACTTGCAAAAGCAGTATATGCCAATGCACGTGCTTCTCTTAACTCTTGAAATACAATCGCATTCATGCTACCTCCGAAATAATTGTTATAAACTTCGTTCACAGCCATTAAATTTTTATCAAAATTACCTGAAAATGAAATTCCATACACTACCATTTGAGGCGAATCAAAATGAACTACATAAATACGGTCTTTTTTAGGCACATCTTCTTTATAAATAGACACTTGTGCAGGAGTTTCTTTTGTCCCCCAAACGTGCGAATTAAAGGCTTCTTTTAAGTTGTTGGTCGGTGCATAATAGATAACATAATGCTTATATTGAAACCATTCTTGCAGTTTATTTATCAAAAATTCGGGGGTCAATGCTTTGAGTTCTTTTTCGCTCAATTGTGTTGCCAAAATGGGATTAACGACACCATACCAGCCGTATTGCACTAAACGTGAGGCAATTGCATTTTGATTGCCTTTTATATTTGTACGCGATTTGAGCACATCTGAAACCAAATTATCCAATGCCTCTTTGTTGGGTTGGGCATTTTTGACAATATCTTCCAATAATGCAACCACTTGTGGCATATTTTTTGCCAAACCGCTCAATGTTACATAACTTCTGTCGCCTCGTGCAGACATATTAAATGTACAGCCCAATTTATACAATTCTTCCTTAATTTGTTCGGGTGTATATTTATCTGTTCCCAAATATACCAAATAATTTGCTGCAATATTGAGATATTTATCTTGCTCGGTGCCGATTTCATATACATAACTTAAATCAAATAACTCATTATCAGCATTTTGTGTATAATAATAGATACCTTTATTTCCTTTTGTATCGCTCAATTCTGATGTTTGAATATCTTTGTTAAAATCCAAAAATACAGGCTCAATGGGCTTTACTTGTCGCCCTTCAATCATTTTTACAAAATCGCTCTTATCTTCACGGTTGATTTTGAGAGGTGTAACTTTCGGTTTTTTTACTTTGTCAATATCGGTGGGAGTGCCTTTGCGTTTATAAACAATCACATAATTATCTCGTCTCAAATATTGTTTGGCAAAATCTACAATTTGTTGCTTGGTAATTTTTGACATTACATCAAATTCATTCACATTGTCTGCCCACGGTATATCCAAATAAAAAGATTGGGTCAGCAGTGCCTCTCTGCCTGCATTGCTTTCAATTTCATTCATTTTGCGTTGTTTGAGGTCGTTAATACAAGCCTCCATTAACCAGTCGGGGAAATCTCCGGCGGCTAATTTATCAATTTGTTCCAACAAAATATCTTTTAATTCTTCCAAAGTTTGACCCGATTTTGGAGAGCCATACATTAACATATAAGAATAATCATGCAAACAAGCCACACCGCTGCCGGCACCCAAAGCACGTTGTTTTTGATTTATATTCAAATCCACCAAGCCTGCATGTCCATTGGTGAGTATCATTTCTGCCAAAGTCAAAACAGGAATTTGAGGTGTATTTGGATTGCCAAAACGCCACGCAATTTGCACACTTTCAGCCTCTTTGCCCACAACTTCTTTTATAATCGGCTCTGTGATAGGCTTTTCGGGAGTAAATGTAAATACAGGCAATGGTTTGGACTGCATTTTGCCCATATATTTGTCAATAATTGCAATCGCCTCATCAGGGTCAAAATCACCGGACATCACAATCGCCATATTATTAGGCACATAGTACGTATCAAAGAATTTCTTCACATTAGTAATGGAAGGATTTCTCAAATTTTGCTGTGTGCCGATAGTTGTTTGTGTGCCGTAAGGATGGTTGGGAAACAAACCCTCCATCAAAGCGGTGCTTACTCTGCGGGCATCTTTGGTGAGTGTCATGTTTTTTTCTTCATAAATTGTTTCCAATTCCGTGTGGAACAAGCGTAAAACAGGATTTTGAAAACGGTCTGCTTGAATGATAAAAAAACTTTCCAACTGATTGGACGGAATGGTTTCATAATAATTGGTAAAATCTATCCACGTGCCTGCATTTGTTCCTTCGGCACCGATAATTGACATCAATTTATCGTACTCATTAGGGATAGCAATTTTGGATGCCAATTGTGAAACACTGTCAATTTGTTTAAAAATGGCTTTTCTTTCGGCGTCTTGACTTTCATCAATTTTTCGATATTCTTCAAAAAGCCTTTCAATTTCATTGAGCAGAGGCTCTTCGGCAGCATAATTGGTAGTGCCAAATTGCTTGGTGCCTTTGAACATCAAATGCTCAAAATAGTGTGCCAAACCGGTCGTTTCCGCAGGGTCTAATTTACTGCCTGCTTTTGTGGCAATGGTAATTTTGATTTTTGGCTCATTTTTGTACACAGACATATATACTTTCAGACCGTTGTCTAAAGTATATATCCGTGCTTTGAGCGGGTCATTGGGAACAGTTTCGTATTTATAGTTCCCTTGTGCAAACAGGCTCCCTGCTAATGCGCTGAAAATGAAGCCAATAAATAATAAATTTTTTACTTTGTTCTTAAATTTACGTGTAATCATCTACTTTTTTTTATTTATTCCTTTTATTTATTTTATTAAAAATTTATATTGATTATACATAACGAGCAAAAAAAATATTTATTGTATTTTTATTAAAAATTTTTTTTTTTGCATTTTGGAATAAAAACGTTCTAAAAAATGAAATTTTCTGTCTGAACCACGATTTTCATAAGATTATTATGATTAGCAGGATTTAATAAAAACCTGAAAGGTTTAATTTTCATAACCGCAGGTCAAACGCAGTGCGACCTGCGGGGAAAAAGAAGTTCTGCCTTTCAGACAGTGGTGGGAACACTATCAAATACCGCAGGTCGCGACCTGCGGTTATGAAAATTTTGTCTTTTTAGGACGGAGGAATGGATAGTGATTTCTCCCAAAATGCAAAAAAATGCTACAAATATATGACTTTTCGAGTCAAAATCTACAATCATAAATCCACAATCGTAAATCTCTACACTCTAATTGAAGAAAGTACCTCGTTCAATTTCTCTATATTTACATTTATAGAATAGTGATTTTCAATAAGTTGAGCAGCAGATTGTGATATATTTTTATATTCTTTTGGGTTATTGATACAAAAATCAACGGCAGATAGAAACTCATCTGCGGTGTTGGCGATGAGCAGTTCTTTTTTGTGTTGAGCGTCAATGCCTTGCATACCGATAGAGGTTGTAATGACCACTTTTGAGAGCGACATTGCTTCAATAATTTTTATCCTAATTCCGCTACCTGCCCACAGTGGCACAATTAGGATGCCATTTTCTTGCATAAATTTTTCCGCATTTTCCACCTCACCGACAATGATAATATTTTTTTGCGGAACTGACTGCCAATGAGGTATATTCCGACCGGCAATCACTAACGAAAGAGACGGATATGCAGCATGTATTTTATCCCAAACTTTGTCAATAAACCACTGCAATCCTTCTTTGTTGGGCTGCCAATCCATAGAGGCAAGCGAAAATAAGTTACAAGGTGTATCTGTTTGATTCTCAGCGTATAATATTATTTTTGGTAGTACTGTAAATGGAATTAGGAACAAGTGCAGATTTGCATTTTGTTGATAAAAATAGCATTTATCGTGTTCAGATATGCAAAAAATTGCGTCATATTTGGCAATATTTTGCAGTTCATATTTTTTCAACTGCTTGGCAAGCAAAGAAAGGTAGGCTTTTTTCAAGCCAAAGTGTTGATTTTTAGCAATTCTTTCCCAAATCAAATGTTCTACATTGTGAGACCTGAGAATGATTTTAGCAGTAGAATATTTTTTTATAACATCAACATAATCAGATAAATAAATTGTTTCCAACAGCACAAAATCATACTTTTCTTTTTGGAGAGTTTGGATAATTTTTGTCTCCATTTGAGGGGAATAAAAACGGGCGACATGATAAGATTTATTTTTGAGCAGGGCAATTGTTGCGTCTTTGATGTTCAGATTGGTGTCTATAAAAACGGTCTCAATATCTGTATTTTCCTTAAAATTAGTGTCTATTTTGTCCTGAGAAATGCTGTATTTTGGCGTATTTATTGCCAATATTTTGACCTGATGACCGGCTTTGAGCAACAATTGTGTCAATGCGTGCATGGCGATAGGACCGCCTTCTTTGGGAGGATAGGGTGATTTATTGCAAATTTGTAAAATTTTCATATTCTCTAACATTTTTTTTCCGCACCATCATCACCCCATCTCTGATAGGTAAAATAATATTATCTACTTCTAAATCACTCTGTATCATATCATTAAATTGAGAAATAATGTTTGTCTCTTTGTCGCATTTAAGTGTATCATCAAATACTTTTCCACTCCATAATACATTGTCTATCAGCATAATACTATTTTCAGATAACTGATTTTTCAACATATTATAATAATGTATATAATTGGTTTTGTCGGCATCCATAAAAATCAAATCCCATTGACCGCTCAAAGTAGGTATTATATCCATCGCATCGCCAAAAATGAGTTGCACTTTTTGCTCAATGCCCGCCAAATGCAAATATTTTCTGATTATGTCTTCTTTTTCGACATCTTTTTCAATGGTAATCAGTTCACCATTTTGTGCTAAACCTGTTGAAAGACAGATAGTTGCGTATCCTGTATAAGTGCCAATTTCTAAAATTCGTTGCGGTTTCAACATCGAAGAAATAAATTGCAAAAAAACACCTTGTGCGGGCGTACACATCATTCTCGGATATGCCGTTTTGAGATGTGTCTCCCTATGCAATTGATACAAAACGCCATTATCTATGGACGTATGTTTGTCGCAATAATCTTGTAATTGATTGTCAATGAGTTCGTTAAACATTTATTCAAGGTGCAATTTATGACCCATTTTTTCCTGCTTGGTTTTCAGATAATAGAGATTCTCTTTGTTAGGTTGAATGATAATCGGCTCAATAGCAGCAATTTGTATGCCATGTCCGGACAATCCCGCTCTTTTGGTAGGATTGTTTGTAATGAGCCGTATATTAGTGGCATTGAGGTCTTTAAGAATTTGTGCCCCTATACCGTAATCCCTTTCATCTGCTCGAAATCCTAATGCTAAATTGGCTTCTACCGTATCTTTGCCCATTTCTTGTAAATGATAGGCTTTCAACTTGTTAATCAATCCAATACCTCTGCCTTCTTGACTCATATAAAGCACCAATCCTTTGCCTGTTTTGTCCACCATTTCCATTGCTTTGTGCAATTGTTCGCCACAATCGCATTTGCAAGAGCCAAATATATCGCCCGTGGCGCAAGAAGAATGCACTCTCACCAATATTTGTTCATCTTTTTCCCATTGTCCTTTCACCAACGCCAAATGAGTGAGATTGTTGTTGAGTTGAGTGTAGGCTATCAATTTAAATGTACCCCATTGAGTGGGCAAAGTAACTTCCTGTTCTCTCTTTATAAGTGTTTCAGTACGAACACGATACGCAATTAAATCTTCAATAGAAACAATGCGAATATTGTGTTTTTTAGCCACTTCCATCAATTGCGGTAATCGTGCCATTGTGCCGTCTTCGTTGATAATTTCTATCAATGCTCCCACAGGTGTAAAGCCTGCCAAGCGTGCCAAATCTACAGCCGCTTCGGTATGTCCTGCTCGCACTAATACACCGCCATTTCTGGCACACAATGGATTGATATGCCCCGGACGTCCAAAGTCTTCCGCATGCATAGAACTATCGGCTAAGGCAGTAATGGTTGCCGCCCTATCATGCATGGAAACACCTGTTGTACAGCCATTTCCCAATAAATCAACCGTTACCGTAAATGGTGTTCCCAAAAGGGAAGTATTGTTCGACACTTGCATATCTAATTTCAACTCTCTGCAGCGGTCTTCGGTCAATGGCGAACACAAAACACCCCGTCCATATTTGAGCATAAAATTGACCTTTTCGGGGGTTATTTTTTCTGCTGCAATGATAAAATCTCCCTCATTTTCACGGTCTTCGTCATCAACTACTATAACAAATTTGCCTTCTTTAAAATCTTCTATGGCTGACTCTATGGTATCTAATTGAAATTGCATATTTTTGTTTTATTCTATTCGTAAATTGACAGATTTGGGCGACAGTAAGCGTACCTTTTCAGGAAAATCATAATTTTGCACCAAAAATTGTTTGAGATCTTTGTTTGATATTTTTAAATGGTCAGGCAAATGCTTTTTGAGCGGATATAATTTTCTGCAATCTACTTCAATTGTAGAAGGCAACAACTCTATCGGCAATAAAGCAATCCCTTTGGCACTGTATTCCACAACTAACAGAGAATCAGACTTATCCACTACATTTTGCTCCTCTGTGGAGTCAAAAAATACCAACTCAAATTCGTAAACTTGCGTGTAATCTTTTGAGATTTTCATCACAAACCACGCTATAAACGACAAAACTAAGCATGACAATATCAATCTATATTGCCGCAAAGGACGCTTTTTGATGGTCATTTTAGGAACGATTTCTCCCCAAAAAGTTTTTTTTAATTTTTAACTTCTTCTCTCTCGCCTTTAGCAATAGCAGACCTTTCAATTCTCATCCTTGCGCCACCTTCGGTTTCAATGGTAAGTGTAGTTTCTTGTGTTTCAACGATTTTACCGTGAATACCACCTATTGTTACCACTCTGTCGCCTTTGGTGAGGCTGTCTCTAAACAATTTTTCATCTTTTGCTTTTTTGCGTTGCGGACGTATCATAAAAAAGTAAAAAATTACTATCATTGCCGCAATGAAAATCAAAAAAGTGTACTGACCGCCAAAAAGACCTCCCTGTCCTTTTGGTGCCGCATCTAACAATATTCCTAATATATTCATATTCTGATATTTATTTAATTATTTATATAAAATTTTTTTAATTACAATTCTGCTACCATTGCCTCAAAAGTAAGTTTAGTATCAGAGGGATACGTATTTGCCTGCACAGTTACGCCGCTTGATACCATTCCTTTTTTTGTTTCCGAATTAAAACTGACTGTAACATAACCACTTTCCCCCGGCATGACAGGCGTTTTGGTAAAATCTGCTACCGTACACCCGCAACTGGGCAACACCGCAGAAATCACCAATGCTGCATTGCCTGTATTGGTAAATTTGTACGCAAAAGTAACCTTTTCGCCACGTAACAATTTCCCAAAATCATGTGTCCTGTTCTCAAAAGTAATTTCAGGCATAGCAATTTTTTCATCTTTGCCGTCTGCTGTAACAGGTATTTTCACAAAATCAGCATCAATTTCCGACTCCTTTCCTCGATTGCAAGACATTAACAACACCGCAACCAAAAAAGACAATGATATTTTTAAACTTATTAAATGTCTCAATTTAGATAACATTTTACAAAGATACACTTTTTCTTCAATTAAAAATTAAAAACTTTTTTTCAATGGAGAATTAAAAATTGAGAATGGAGAATTGTTTTTTTTGCATTTTGGGAGAAAAACGTTCTAAAAAATGCACAAAAACACTTTCCATTCTCCATTCACTTTTTCTCTGTCAATTTGAGCAATTTTAACAAATATTTTGGCAATGGTTTATAAGGGTTACGATTTTTTAGATTGAGATATAAAGACGGTTTTTTTAACAACTTAATTCTCTCTGTTTCAACATATTCAATCAAAGTGCCATCAGGGTCTTCATTGTAGGCAAAATGTCCGCTTGCATCTCCCATTGCAAATTGATTTTCTTTTTTCCGACTATCTACCGTAAACGGATAACCTACTGATTGACAATGCTTTTCGAGTGCTGACATATTCTTTATATCCATGCACAATTGAATAAACCCGATATCTCCCCACATTCTACCGTCAAAAATTTTATGAATGTTTGTTCTATCTATCGATTGCACTAATTCAATTTCCGAATTACCCAAAATCTGCGAAAAAGCACCCATCCGTTCTCTGCTATGCGTCAAAACAACTCTTCTGAACCGATTTTGAGACATGCCAAAATGAGCAAAATCCTCAAAAATACCCTCCCTGTCGGCAATAATAGTGTCATATCCCAAAATTTGCTTGTAAAAAGCGAGCGACTTTTCCATGTCTGAAACGCCAATCATTACACCCCAAACGCCACCGGTAACCTTATTTTGAGCAATGTAACATTGAGACACGCTAACTAATTGAAAAACATTGTGATACGGGTCTCTCATAAAAAAAGTATCTTTATTTCGCTCATCTTTAAATAAAGGTGAAATTTGAGCATTTTTTTTGGTGTAAATTCGGTGCAACAAGGGGATATTTTGGGCTTTAATTTTACAAGCAAATATGCCTAAATCACCGGGTAAAATCTCAAAATCAGACGATTGTGGAGACCTGCTAAGGTGTTGCCAAATTTCAAATCCGCCACCGCCTTGCAAATTTAATGCCAAAATAGCATGCCTTTGTCGTTCTACTCCGCCCATATAAGGTGCCATTATATCTGCAACTGCTTGTTCATCAAATATTTTCACCCCTACTCCAAAAAAATCTCTATACCAATCCCATGCTTGATACACATCAGGTACGCCAATCCCAACTTGTTGTATTCCACTGATAATATAATCTTCCATATATTTTATTTTGCGATATTCTATATTTACAAAGATACACAAATTTATCAATTAAAAATAAAAAACATTTTTAATTTTTAATTGTCAAAAAGGTGTATCTTTGTATTTTTGAGAATTTTATTAAAAAATGAGTACAGATAAATTTGCTGTTATTGGCATTGGTCATTTTGGGAGAGCGATTGCATTAAGTCTTTCGCGAAAAGGAGCGGATGTGATGGCGATAGATACAAGTTTTGAACGCATAGAACAAATCAGTGATGAGGTTTCTTATGCTGTTACTTTGGATGCTACCGACAAAAAAGCCTTATTGTCGCAAAACATACGCAGTTTTGATGTGGTGATTGTGGCGATTGGCTCTAATTTTGAGCAACGATTGTTATGCGTTGCTTTGTTGTTGGATTTGGGCATTAAACGGATTATTTGTCGCTCAATGGGACGTAATCAGCGTATTATACTTGAAAAAATGGGGGTCAAAGAAATTTTATCACCCGAAGATGAAGTAGGTACGGCTCTGGCACGTAGATTGATGAACCCAAGTATGATTTCTTTTTTGGAACTTACTGATGATTATTGTGTTACAGAAATTATGGCGCCAAAATTGATATGCGGTGTTTCACTCGGTAAAATTGATTTGAGAGATAAATATAAATTGAGTTTGATAACTATCAAAAGATATTTTACCGAGAAACACAAAGAGGCTCAAATGGAAGTGCAACATGTTATTGGTGTGCCGGACACAAAGACAATTATTGAGGCAAAAGATACTTTGATTTTGTTCGGACGCACAAGAGATATAGAAAAATTTGTTGAAATAAATAGTTAATTGTGAACCTTTTCCGAAAAATAAGAGAAAGTATTAAATTGCTCATTTGGGATTATATTCCATTAGTTAAGAGTGTTTTAGGGAAATTATCGCTCCTTATTTCCGCCATAACTATTGGTGTAATTATTTATTATCATGGTTTTCCGCAGACCGTTTTTTCCTCCCAAATTTGCAGTTATGTGATACAGATTAGTTTGCTCTTTTTTTCGTTTAAATATTGTGCATTGGCGTTTTTTAATGTGCACACATTTCGATATATACGGTCGCATAAATTTGAAGGTTTAATTGTTTTTGGCATATTGTTTTGGTTTACAATGACTTATATATGCAAATTCAATTTAATGGAATACTTTTTTGATGTGCATGACAGTCGGCATATTTCGGAAATTATGCTCATTTTGGTACAATTGTATTTCTTTTTGACCATTTTTATTGAAATTTCACATATTGGGGATTTTTTAGGTAAAATAAAAATAAAACCCGGCGGTTTATTGGTGCTGTCGTTTTTGATTTTGATTTCAATAGGCACACTTTTGCTGATGATGCCGGAGATGACGGTGAGTGGAATTTCATTTATTGATGCCGTTTTTACTTCTACAAGTGCGTGTTGTGTTACCGGACTAACCAGCGTAGATACGGCGACCGTTTTTACGTCCAAAGGTTGGTTTGTGTTGATGTTGCTCATTCAATTAGGCGGTATAAATATTATTTGTTTTGCTTCATTTTTGTCCAATTTTTACTCCGGCGGTTCGTTGCGATACCAATCTGTACTCAAAGAAATGTTGGATACAAGTTTGGAAGGCACTCGCAGTTTTACATTGGAAATTGTCAGTTTTACTTTTGGATTTGAATTGATAGGTTTTTTGCTTTTGTTTGTGTATCTCAATATGACGGGTGATTACAGTGCATCTTGGTTGGATAATGCGTTTTTGTCTGCCTTTCACGCTATTTCTTCGTTCAATAATGCAGGTTTTTCGTTTTTGCCTAATGCGATGATGCATTCTTTGATATTGAATAGTTATTATATTCAGACAGTTACAATTCTTTTGATAGTGTCAGGGGGGATTGGATTTTTGACCATTCATGACCTCGTTTTTTCTATTTATAAAAGGCGCAAATGGCACAATTTGCACACCACAACACGAGTTGTACTCAAAATGACAGGCATATTGATAGCCATAGGAGCGGTTTCATTTTTTATTTTGGAATATAACAATGTCTGCAAGGGGATGAATTTGGTAGATAGAATTTATGCCTCCGTATTTTCATCAATTACTTGTCGCACAGCGGGTTACAATACGGTCGATTTTGGTGCTATTCATATTTCAACATTACTTTTGATAGTTGTTTTTATGGTTATAGGAGCAGCCCCCGGTTCTACAGGAGGCGGTATAAAAGTAACTACCTTTTATCTTTTACTTAAAGCGGCAGTGGCGACCATTACCGGCAAACAGCAGGTTACAATGTGCAATCGGGCAATTCCTTTCAATGTAGTCAATAAAGCGTATGCCACTTTGCTGTTTGCAATTGCGGTTATTTTTATCGGTACTTTTATTCTTACATTAACGGAACCATTTGATTTAGAAGACATTCTATTTGAAGTTGCCTCTGCATTCGGCACCACAGGATTATCTGCCGGAATTACCCCTTATTTATCTGTCTTTGCTAAATCTATTATCATCACTATCATGTATTTAGGCAGAATTACAGTGTTAACTTTTGCATTTTCAATCACACGCAGAGCGTTTGCACGTTATTCGCTTGCCAGAACAGACATGGGAATTTAAATCAATTAAAAAAAATATGCGAAAATCAAAATATTTCTTACTGTTTTTTGTTATTATGTCAGCCAATTTGGGTTATATTGTTGCCGGTGGCAGGGGCATTATTTTCGGTGCGATTACAGGACTTGTACTCTACTTTTGGTTTACGGGACGCAGGTCGGTAAGAACAATGCAAAATGCTGTATTAGAAGCAATTACAAAACTTTCATTAGCCGTTATGAAAGCCGACAAAAGTATTACACAGTCGGAATTGATAATATTTAGAAATTTTATGTTGTCTAATTTTGGCAGCGACATTGCGGGAGCGGCTTTTAATATTTTACAAGAATATCAATCCGAAACCATTGATATAGAAGAAACTGCCGATATTTTGAGCCATAAATTGAACGAGGCTGAAAAATTGCAAATTTTAAGATTTTTATTTCAAATTGCCGCCGCTGATGGTGAATTTTCAAAAGCCGAATTGACCGTTTTGATGCACATTTCCCTCGAAATGGAAATCAATCAGGCTGATTTTCAATACATAAAATCTTCATTTGACTATCTTTTCAGTAGGCAAAAATATCAATCCAACTATTATTCCGACAATAAAACTTATTCACAGTCAACAACTTCTTACGGATTGAGTGCCGATTATGCACTTTTAGGAGTACAATCAACTGATAATGAACAAGTTATAAAAGAAGCCTATCGCCGTTTAGCCATTTCAAATCATCCTGATAAATTTCAACATTTAGGTGAAACAGCCCGAAAAGAAGCCGAAAAACGCTTCTCTGCCATCAATGCAGCCTATAATCGCATCAAAAAAGCAAGAAAAGAACAAAATTTTTAATTGAAAATTGAGAATTTTCTCATCCAAGCAGCCATTCGGTTATTAACACCAACAAACAATACCATTGGGGATATTGCTTTTTATATTGGTTTTTACAATATTGGTTTTTACACAATATCCTCATTTTGTAAGTTTTTCAAACGTCATACAGAAATGTCCCCAACAGAATATAGAAAAAAGTATGGTCGTTGAAAGTTGTTTGTCTGAACTTTGATTTTCGTAAGATGGGTGTGATTAGCAGGATTTTAAAATTGTCTGAACTTTGATTTTCGTATGATTTTTTTGATTTGTGTGAAATCATAGTAATCATGTTAATCATTCCAAATCATAGTTCAGACAATGCAAAAAAAAAACTCTACACTCTCCACTCTACACTCTGCAAAAAAATATTTATCGTGGCTCCCTTAGTAGCAAGTATTTTTCTATACTATCATCCCTTATTCCCTTATTAACAAAAAAATAAGGGCAATGGTGGGGTTATATTTTGGTTACTAAGGGCTTTTATAAATAAGGGCTTTTATAATTTGTTAAATTCGTAAAATCTTGGAAATCATTAAAATCATTCAAAATCACAGTTCAGATAATGCAAAAAAAAATAATTCTCCATTCTCCATTCTCAATTAAAAAAAAGGCTTTAATTTTTAATTGACAAAAAAGTGTATCTTTGTATTTATAACATAAAAATAAAATAAAAATGATAAAACAACTGCTTTATATTGGAATGTTTTTTGTGAGTATTTTTTGTGCTAATGCACAGATAGACAAGATAGTAGGACGTTGGAAAACTGTTGATGAGAAGACAGGTGAAGTTCGTGCCATTGTGTATATTTATAAGGCAACTGACGGCTTGTATTATGGGAAAATTGAAAAAATGCTCAAATACCCCGATGCCGTTTGCACAAAATGCGAGGGGAAGGACAAAGATAAACCACTGGTGGGAATGATTATCATCCGTGCCATGAAAGTGGAAGATGATAAATTAACAAGTGGCTATTTGCTTGACCCTGAAAGCGGTAAGAAATATTATGGCTCCATTTCTTATGATGCACAAACAGGTAAATTGAAACTTCGTGGCTCGGTAGATAAATTTGGTGTTTTAGGACGCACTCAATACTGGTTGCGTTATGAAGATAAATAATTGATTATGAGAGATTTAAGAAATATCATTGGCATAAGTGCCGTATTGTTATTGTGTTTGAGTTGTGGCAATTCGGAGGCTGATTTTTCCATTATTCCTTCTGTGAAAACGGATACAGCGACCACTTTCTCAACAGGGGAAAAGTCCTGTTTTACGGGGAAAATACGCTCTGATGCAGAAGTTGGATTGTCGTTTCGGGTGGCGGGTACGATAGAAAAAATTTTTTATCCGCAAGGGGCTTTTGTCAAAAGAGGGAGTGTAATTGCACAATTGGACAGCAGAGATTATCAATTTCAACTGTCGGCAACGGAGGCAGAATATCAGCAAATAAAATCCGTAACAGACAGAGTAACAGAACTTTATAACAGAGGCAGTGCTACTCAAAATGATTACGAAAAAGCCAAATACGGATTGCAGCAAATCACCGCAAAATACAATGTCCACAAAAAACAATTGGCAGACACGCGATTGTATGCAACAACAGATGGCTATGTTCGCAAAATTTTGTATAATGCGGGAGAAACCATAGCAGCAGGAATGCCTGTTATTTCGCTCACAAGCAGCAAAGAATGCCTTATTGATGTGGATTTGCCACTGACAGATTATGCAAAAAAAGATGATTTTGAATCTTTTTGGGCAATTTTGAATACCGATAATTTTTCAACCGCAAATATAGTCTCTATTCCTTTGAAAATGAAAGAGATAGCCGCACAAGCAAATGCAAATGGACTTTACAGAGCCGTGTTTAGTTTGCCCAATACCGACACCGTTTTGATAACCGAAGGCATGACGGCAGAAGTTTGTATTAAATATGCGATCCCAAAAGATAACCGCTTATATATCCCTGTGAGTGCTTTGTTTGAGAAAGACAAGCAATCCTACGTATGGGTATATAATTCTGATAATCAAACAGTTAACAGTAAGTCCATTCAAATCGGCAACATCACTCAAGAGGGTAAAGTTGTAGTTTTAAACGGCTTACAAAAAGGCGAAATCATTGTCTCTGCCGGCGTTCATTCCATCAGAGAAGGAATGAAAGTCAAACCGATAGAATAAATTTGTTTTTTACAGCATTGCAGGGTCAACTTTTTTGAAATCGTAACCAAATGTAGGACAATAAGGTTCGCCCAAAATATTGCTCAAAAAGTCAATATAAATATCCGTAAATACAAAATTTTGTTTATCGTAATAAATTTCTGGCAGCGGTTGATTGCCGATTTTTCCCATATCAATGGAAGTTGTATTGTATTCTTCCAATTGTTCTGTTGGCATAATCTGTTGCATAACAGGCATTTGACCATAATCTTCTCTGATTAACAAATCCAATACTTTATCTGCCAAAGTGGAAGTCAATTGACGGTCATATTCACTGCAAAAACCGGAACGAGGATAATAACCCGAAATCTGCGAACGAGCAGGAATATTGAGTTTATTGCTTATCTCTGAGGCAATTACACCACTTACACCGCCAAAGCGTTTGTGTCCATATTCGTCAGTTTCGGAACTCGCATAAACCATGCTCAATTGTTGAGCATCATCATCCCACCACCTAACTCCTTCTGAAACAGCGATTAACAAATTTTTCTTTTCATTATACCGCTCTTTTACGACCTCAAAAAATCGTTCTTTGTTCTCCTTTGTCATCTCACATTCAGGCACCAAAGCCAATTCAGCACCGCCAAAAACACCGCTACCTGTGAGCCAGCCTGCATCTCTACCCATCACTTCGACCACCATTACGCGTCTGTGGGACTCATTAGTAGAACGCAAATGCCGCAACATTTCACTTACTCTCAATGCCGCCGTTGGAAATCCGGGACATAGAACGGCTTCTATTTCTTTGGATTTATATTTATGTATTGTATTCGTTTTGAGGTCATTATCTATTGTTTTGGGAAATCCGATAACAGGAATACCTTCTCTTTCGTACAATTTTTTGGCAGCCCCATTGGTATCATCGCCTCCGATGGTTATCAATATATCAATTTTATAGCGTTTTAGATTGGTAATTATCTGATTAACACGGTCTTGCGGATTGAGCGGATTGGTACGGCTCGAAAAAAGTGCTGTTCCTCCATAACGCCCATTGTAAGGCTGATTAGTCAAATCAACTACATCTCCTTCGCCCAACAAACCTTTCCACCCTTGCCGAATGCCGTACACTTTAAAACCTAATATCAACGCCCGATTGCGAATGTTTTCTATACTCGAATTGATAGCCGGGGTATCACCTCCACCTGATAAAATGGCTAAGGTTTTTCCCTTAAAAATTTTTTCCTTTAAAAGCATATTGTATAAAATTTATATTCAAAAAATATTCACCTTTATGCAAAAATACACAAATTTTTTAATCACACAAATCAAAAAAATCATACGAAAATCTGTGGTTCAGACAATTATTGTAATCCTGCCAATCACATCAATCATACGAAAATCATAGTTCAGACAATATAAGTAAAG
>JAISTU010000141.1 GCA_031272415.1 Bacteroidales bacterium
CCCCCCCCCCCAACTACTTGCTAATCAAGCAGTTACGTGCATTTTCACAACTGCCTCTTTGGGGAGGGAAAATTATCTGTTAGTATCAAATAATAATAAATGCAAACTCGAACAGAGATTTAACGTATTGATTATCAATGATTTTAAGAAATATATCTCAAAAAAATCAATCTTTAGGCAACGAAATAAACATAAAACATGTCATATAATCAGAAATCAATTTTTTATAAATAATATAATATCAATTTAATAAAACAAATAAAGTGATGAAAACATTAAGATTTATTACAGTAATGCTCATAGGAGCGATGGGAATTTGGGGTGCAAAGTCGCAAACATGCCCCAATATTGATTTTAGTTATGGTGATTTTACCAATTGGCAATGCTATGCAGGTAATTGTGGAAGTGGCACAAACATAGAGTCAACCACAGCGCCGATTCCTGCACGGCATTCAATTATCAATGCGGCTGCTGAATTGGCGGCTGGTACCTTACCTGATGAACACTGCCCCAGTATTTTAAAAGTAATGCAGGGTAAAATTTATTCTTGCAAATTGGGTAATGATGCTGTTGGGGCACAAACAGAAGGCATTGAGTACACATTAACAGTGGACAGCAATAATTCTTTGTTGATGTTGTCGTTTGCTTGGGTGTTGCAAAAAGCAGGACATGATGAGGCTGAACAGCCCAAATTTACGATGGATATCAAAGATGCAGCAACCGGTCAAAATATTGCCACTTTGCCTTGTAACCACGTAATCTTTACCGCAGAATATTTGCCTGTAGGGTTAGAATTAGGGTGCGATAATGGCGATTTCCAAGGTTTAAATTGGGTTACGGTTGCTTTTAATTTGCAATCTTTGATTGGGCAAACCATTAAAATCAGATTTACGACTTCGGATTGTACCGAATCTGACCACTTTGGTTATGCCTACGTTATTTGTGAGTGCCGTCCGATGCGTATTGAGTTTCAGTATTGTGAGGGACAAACAGCAGCCCGATTGCAAGCACCTGACGGCTTTGCGTCCTATACATGGTCTCGTTCTTCAGACTCCAATTGGCATTTGTTTACCCGCCAAATTACAGTTCCAAATCCTATGGATGAAATATTTACCTGTGTAATGACATCCATAATGTCACAGGCATGTAATGCAAGTATTCAAGCTCAACTTATAAAAAGTCGTGTTGATGCTGATTTTTTCTATACCAAACCCGGACAAACAGATGCAATGGTACAAGGATACGACACTCTCTCTCGTACCGCTTCTTTTGTAGATATGTCTACTACTTTGCATTGTACAAAAGAATGGGTCGAGTGGAGAATACACGGCTTGCCAAATAACGTTACCTTCTTCGGGGACAGTATTCTTACTTTTCAATTTCCAGACCCTGATACGCCAACAACTTACTTGGTACGCTTGCAGGTTGCGGCTGAAAATGGCTGTGCGGACACATCTGATGCATTATCTTCCAACTATATACGCATTTATCCATCGCCAAAGATACGCATTGAAGGCACTCATCAATTGTGTGACGGTAATATTGATACTTTGTGTGGGCATGTCGTGAAGTCAAATATTGTCCGCTTTCAATGGCATTTTGACCCTTTGAGCGGTGCCACTATCGTGGATGATAGTACATTGAAAATCAATAAAACAGGCGTTTATATTTTGGAGGCTGAAAATGAATTTGGGTGCATAGTGTTTGATACTCACGTAGTGTCGCCTTTAAAGCCCAATATGTCCAAAGTAATCTATCATGTACACTGTTATGGAGGCAGTGACGGTTGGTTTAGTGCGGATACCATAAAAAGTGGTGCTTTGCCTTACACGCAAGCCTATTGGAGATTGCCTGCATTTGCCTACGACGGGGGCGATTCTATTACTCCTTTTGCCGTTAATGGATTGACAGTCAGGGAAATGCCTGCCGGAAAATATTACTTTTACGGTGTAGATGCTAACGGGTGCAGCATCATAGATACGATAGAAATATTGCAGCCGAATGAATTGCAATCAGCAATTACCACAGATTCAGCAACTTGCGGAGAAAATAACGGAAAAATGCACTTCTTCGCCACAGGAGGCACAGGTAATTATCAATTTATTACTTACAGAGGCGACACGCTTGGAGCAGGTACGCAAATCAATCAATTGCCGACCGGTGGCTATTCTACCAAAATCATTGATGTCAATTATTATTATGCTCTCTCGCCTACTGTACCCGGATTGCCTGCCGATATAAATAATAAGGGCTGTGTTGCCGAGTCTTATGACACAATATTCAGAATATCAGCACCTTACATCACAATTGATTCGCTATCTGACGATCGTTGTGGTTTGTCTAACGGCTATATCGCAATCACGGTGCATAATGCTTATGAACCTTTGCAATACAATTGGAGTCATGTAGGATACAATAATCCATATATCACCCGTGTTGCCAGCCACCTCCAAACAGGTTCTTATACTGTGCAAATAACAGACGGAAAAGGCTGTATAATAGACACTGCCGTGTTTGTAGATTTAATTCCCGGTATTGAGCCAACCATTATTGAAGATACACTGCCTGCGAGCGGAGTTTATACAAAACATGGTTTCAATGTAACTCAAAATGGAGTTTATAAACGCATCGAAATTGGTGCTAACGGCTGCGACAGTGTGATTATCTTATATCTTGGCGTTACTTCATTGATAGAGAGCAAAATAGGACATCTTAATATCTATCCTAATCCCGCCTCTTCGCAATTAAAAATTAAAAATTATCAATTAAAAGATGGTGAAACTGTGGAGATTATAGATGTTTTAGGTCGTGTTCAACAATCAACAATTATCAATCAACAATTCGAACTAATAATTGATGTTTCACATTTGGCAAAAGGAATGTATTTTATCAAAATCGGAAATTTGAGAGGAAAATTTGTGGTTAATTAAAAATTATCCCTCTAATCCCCCTCATGGGTGGACTTATTGAAATAGTAAAGACGTAGCGTGCTACGTCTTTACTTATATTGTCTGAACCACGATTTTCGTATGATTGATGTGATTATCAGGATTTTAGATAATCGCACAAATCAAAAAAAACATTCCAAATCACAGTTCAGACAAGCGAATTTTGTCCAATTTTAGAACATTTTTATCCCAAAATGCAAAAAAATCTCTTAATTCTCAACTTTTTTATAGGAAAGGAGAATGGATTTTTGCATTTTTCATTTTACGTATTTATTCCGTTTTGTTTAAAAATTTCTTCAATTGTAGTCATCGGAATATCTGTCAAAGCATGAATTTCTTCAACTGATTGCAACTTTTGCCACATTTTTAGGACAATTTCGGCATCTCTTTCTACTCTTCCTTCTAC
>JAISTU010000148.1 GCA_031272415.1 Bacteroidales bacterium
TGTTTCGGCAGATTGAGTTAGAATCTTATTGAAAATCTCTTTTACAATCTCTATTTCCCGACAAATTGAAGACGGATATTTATATTGTTCGCTGTGAATGAACTTGTCTAAATCATCCAACTTGGTAACATTCTCAAAACTATTGTGTTCTGTGCTTGATGGAATACCTGTTTTGGCAATTTTCAATTTCTCTATTTGAAAATTCGACTTGCCGATTATTTCGCTGATTAAAGACAGGTATTCAATTCCAAGCCCGTCAATCCAATATAATTTATCAACCGCCGCTTTCGCCAACAGTTCTTTGGACGATTCAAATTTATGATACCAGTCGTAAAAATTTGCTTCGTTTGTGTTCTTCTCGGCAATAATATTCTTTATTTCGTCTGTATAAGTGTCATTTACCTTGGCTTGTTTATACGCTTGAATGTAGTTGTTTGCCCAATATTCGGGGTATTGAGGGTCAAGCCCGCAATGACGGTTTGATAAATACGCAGCAAAATCAGGATACAATTTTTCTAAATCTGTGATTTTTAGTTTGCCAACTTTGTACCAACCAATAAATAACTCTTTTTCAAAGTCAAATCTGCCTGAACAAAGCGAAATGGCTTTGGTGGTGTCGGTTTTGGAAATTTCCAAAATCTGTTCTTTCATTTGCAATAAATCCGCTTCGGGCAGTTTATATTGTCTGTCAAACAGCTTTAACAGCGTGTTGCGTTCTTCAATCTGGCTTTGTACACTTGTGTAAACGAAAATCGAAAGGGCAATTTCTCGGAATAATCTTAACGCCGAATAATCTACGCTATCAAGCATAATACAGTTAAGATATTCATTTTCAACAATAAATTGCAAGTAGTAATATTTGAGCAACCAACGGTCAAATTCTGTTGTATCGGTTGCTGTCCATTTGTTTAGCAATTTTTTGATTGAGATTATACCAACATCAATCTGGGTTTCTACAAAAGATTTGAAAGAAAAATTGTTATTAGAAATATGGTATAAAAGTTGTTGCCAATATTTTTCTTCTGTTTCTATATATGGAATGTTGAGAAAAAGGTTATGATATTTTTCTATAAAATCATACGCAGAACTTATTTTTATTGGTGTAAAAATATTGTCAGGTTGAGAATTATCAGCGTAATCAATAATAGATAAAGACGAACAAACAACTTTTTCAGGAGTTGGATTAGTTTTCCAGAATTGCAACCAATCATACATTGTTTCTATTCCACGATATTCGTTTACTGAATGTTGAATATTCTTTTGCGTTAAAAAGACATCTACGGAATACTTATGTTCTGTCTTGACTGCCCAAACAGGAGCAATTTCAGTAGTTTTTGTTACAGACTCTAAAAAATTGCAAAAACGATGATGTAATCCAATTAAAGGAACATACAAGCGACGGCAAGTATTTTTATTATTGTTTTCCATTTTTGAGAGTCCATAAAAGATAGCATTAAAATTGTCATTGTCATAAAAACGTACTATTTCAGAGAATGGTACAATTATACTACTAACTTGTAAATTTTTAATCGCATCAGATAATTCATCATTTGAAATCCAAACATCTTTATTGGTTTCAGGTAAAAGTGAATCCAGTCCGAAAATTCTTATGTTTAGTTCAACGAGTTTCATTAGTAAATTCTGAAACTCATTGAAATTATCGAACATAATAAAACGAACAGGATAACGATTACTTATAATTTTGCTTGTGGCGCTATCGTTGTTGATTTCTGTAATCAGAGAATCAACCGAATCAAATATCTTTATTTTATCTTCTGCTGCCATTTTCCAATTATTCTAAATTATCATCAATAATTTCTGCTGTTTGCGGAAATTTTTCGAGTATCTGCAATAAAACATTTTTCAATGCAATAGACGAACTATTGCTTGCGTTTGCAACTTTGTTTTTTGCTCTGCTTACCCTTTCTCCCATCGAAATAGATACAGTTGGAGGAGTGGGCATTGGTATAGGTTGTGAAATTGGGTCTGGCACAGGGTCAGTTTTTTTTGTTTTTTCCAGATAAAACCTGTTTGCTGTTTGTATTACTTCCAATTCCTGCCATCTTCCGCTCTCTTGTAGTGTTTGATTAAAGAAATCTCTTAATTCGTCCCACCAATCATCTTGAATATCAATGGCACTGTCTTTGATAAAATACTTAAAACCTTCTTCAAAATTTTGAGGATTTACGGCGGTTTTCAAATCAAAAGAATACTGGTTTATCAAATGCAATGTGGAATTTACAAGTTCCGCTTTAATTGTATCATCTTTGATTAGCAATGTAAGATTATTAATCAATTTGAGTAAATCTGGTTTTGTAAGCGACTTGGAGTATTTTAGACACCACAATGGTAATTTTGCTTTTTGAGTACAATATGCAACTACACCCCACCTTACATTTATTAGACTTGTAAGTTCGGGTGCATCTTTCAAAGTTTCCATATTGAAAATTTTGATTAACAAATCTTTCAATTTCCGTTCTTCTTCGGAACCAAAACGAACTCTCAATTTGGAGTCATTGCCTCCTTTTTCCCAATATTTGATTATCTCTTCTACCTTGTCCCGCATATTAGTGTTGTCAATAGGAACGCTGTTGTCAGTCAATTCTTTTACATATTTTCGCAGGACAAAAGCCAAAACTGCCATGCTTGGCATATTTTTGTATAAACCAAAAGGCGGTTTGGTAAGCGGTTGCAATACTGCCCCTAAATTAAATGTAATGTTTTGTTTTTTTGCATCTTTCAGTAATTCATCTACTTTTGTTTGAGTTAAAATAAATGGGTGATTCTGCGGAGCATCAGTTTTAAATTCTAAATTTTGCTCTACAATCCAATCTCCTTTTTCGTCTTCAAGTAATTTTTTAGCAAGCGTTATATTAAACTTGTTTTTGGCTTCATCTCGGTCTTTTGCTGCAAGCATAATCTCTGCTGCACTCGTTGCCATTTTTACACCCCAAAATTGCGGAGTAGGCGTATTTCGCATTGATGACATTGCATCTATTGCACTACTAAATATTTTGTAATTTATGGCTGTGTTTATATGTCTGGCAACGGCAAAACCACTTGCATTTATAGTGTTTTTATCAGCCCTGAAATACACAGTTGTTGTTCCCTGTTTTAATCTGGCAATCCAATTTGTTATAATTTTATTGGCATTTTTATTATCGGCAGTTGCCTGTTCTCGATAATTAGGATAGTTGTTTGCCGCACGTGCAGAGGCAATATATTCAATAAAATCTCTCTTTTGAGAGCCATTAGAATCAAACACTTCATCAAATACTACAAAAATCACATTTTTGTATTCTTCTGCGCTTGGTAATGTTGTCATTTTTTCTAAAAGTAATGCTTTTTCTGCATTGTTCATCGAAAATAATAAAGCAATATTAAGCGTATAGAAAGTGTCTTTGAAAGCAGAATTTGTTAAACTGCGAATATAAGAATCATTGTAACTGCCTGATAAAAAAGAAAATTTAGGTTGTCTTACCAAATCTGTTCCAAAGATTTCTTTCTTGATTTCTTCTTTGTTCAGCGTGTCAAAATCAATTATTTTAATAATATCGGTAGAATATGCCGCTATTGCTTTCTCTCTTTCTCTGTTGATTTCTTCCAAAGGCAGGGAAGAAGTGGCAATTAGGAAATTGTCTGATGGGTCGCGGCGGATTATTGAACTTTGATGAAAATATTCCAGTATGTCGTCAATAGGAGTATTAAAAGTTTCTCCCTCAAATAGATACTTGATATTTTGAGATGAAGGTAATATCTTTGGTGATTCACTACTTCTGCTACCCATAGCGTAACGCATTGCATTAAGCAACAAAATCCCTTTGAAAACTTTTTCATAATCAACCCCTTTGTCAGCCACTATGGTTTTATGGGCATTGAAATTAGCAACTACAACTGCGTATTTTCTCGTGTCATTTACAAATTCTTCCAAAAAATAATCCCATAAAAAGTCTGCTGTTATCAAACGTTGTT
This sequence comes from Bacteroidales bacterium, assembly GCA_031272415.1. Classification (GTDB taxonomy): domain Bacteria; phylum Bacteroidota; class Bacteroidia; order Bacteroidales; family WCHB1-69; genus JAISTU01. Next base: position 3,973 of record JAISTU010000148.1, read on the forward strand.
CATTGCAAGCATTTTCATCATTCAAGAAGTTCAAAAAACCTTTGTCTTTATCATATAAAAATTCAAAAACGCTTCTACTTGAAGAACCTATCTGGTCGGCTATTGCAGAGCATAAGAAAGCGGAATACGGGTGTAACGGAAATAAGTTTTGAATATCTTTCTTTGCCTGTTGATTGCTGTCAGTCAAATAGTTTATCAGGTTTGCAAAAATATTCATTTTGGGAGTTGAAAGTTCATCATATTTGCTCTCATTTTCTTTCTTTATAGTTGCCGACATAATATGATAAGTCGTGATAGCTTCCATTCCAAATGGCATAATGTAAAAACGGTCGTCTGTTTTCTTTTGCTGTTCCTCCGTTGCTCGTGCTTCGTAAATTTGAGGACCACATAAATAAAGGTAAACATCGTGTTCAAAAGTTACCTCCGCTATACTTTGGATATGTCCCAGACTTCCTTGTACTCGTTCTATTATGTCTGGAAATTCATCCCAAAGAATTAGTAATCCATCGGCGATTTTCTTACTTTTGATTTCTGTTACCACATCTTTCAACCACTCCGAAATATTCTGATTTGACAGTTGCACACTGTATTTTGAAAGCGTTCGTTCTAAAACTAAAAAGAAATCAACGTCCTCTGCTTTTAATTTTTTAATAATATCATCCGCATTATTGATATTACGGTTCTTTAATTCGCTGTTTTCGGCAATTATAGTATTTATATTTAAGGCTGTGTTGGTTGTCAAATAAGTAATGGCTTGGTCGAAATCAGATTTTACTGCAATCATTGCATTAACTTTTGTAAGTTCTTCTTTAATGCGTTTTTCTACAACTAAATTAAAAGAATCTATATCTTTGATTTTGCCATCAAAAGTTGAGCGAATAACAACCGGGAAAAGTTTTCTTTTTCTGTTCTTTAACTGCTCTTTGAGATTGGGATTATGGATTTGTTCAAGATAATCAGCAATTACATTATGCTCATCGCAAAGTAAATGCTTTATTACTGAACAAGCGTGGCTCTTACCTGTACCATAAGTTCCACGCACCCACAAACTTTTCCTCTCTTGTTTTACATTTGTTGAAACTGCTGTCAATGTTCGTTGCAGTAAATTCTCAAATGTTGTTGTCGGGATAAAGCGTTTCCAATAATCCTGCATTTCCTCATCGACTTTTACGACGGGAAGAAAATCTGAACGTAGAGTGATAAAATCAGAGTATTTCATATTTCTGCTTATTTATTTACAATTTTTGTTCATTATTTTTCTCTGTCAATTCCCTAACCGCTCTGTCAAAGTCGCTTTCGTATTGCAGCATTT
>JAISTU010000221.1 GCA_031272415.1 Bacteroidales bacterium
TTTGGGTGCAGGGTTGCTCTATTCGTTGCAAGGGCTGTTGGAATCAGGAAATGTGGAGTTTTGAAAACAATATTATTCTGTCTGTCAGTGAATTGCTATTGAAAATTAAAGAAGAACAGGATTTTATTGAAGGCATAACTTTATTGGGCGGAGAACCGTTAGACCAATACGCGGAAGTTTTTGGATTGCTGCAAGAATGTCGCAAAATCGGCTTGACTACAATGCTTTTCACAGGTTACGAAATAGAAGAAATCAACGATAAAAGAATATCTGCAATCCTTGACACAACCGATATTCTCATTACAGGTCGTTATGAAGAAAACAAACGGACAATAAACCGTCAATGGATTGGCTCAACAAATCAGCAAATACATTTTCTTACAAAGCGGTACAAAGATTTTCAAATTGAGAATGCCAATTACGTAGAACTCACTTTGGAAGAAAACGGAAAATGTACAATGTTAGGGTTTCCGAAAGAAATAAGAGAGGTAATAACCGCCAAATCATTAATCCATAACTCCATTTAAATTAGGTATACTATCCAATCTCAAGATAAGGGAAAATGAAAAAACTTTTTTTTGTATTTGGGAGAAAAACGTTCTAAATTATCCCGACTTCGACGGTCTTGTCGTTTTGAGAAAAAAAATTAACTGCTTGATTATCAGTATTTTATATTTTTTAGGAGCGGATTTTTGAAATGTAGTACCCCCCGCTAAATTGTAACGTGTTGATACTCTTTTGTTTACAAATCGAAACCATCGAAGTCTGGAAATTTTTATAAATCTTATGAAAATCGTGGTTCAGACCCGATTTTTTCCTCCCAAAATGCAAAAAACAAGTAGACACGCAACAGAGCCACGTATCTACTCAAATCTATTAAAAAAATGAAATGTTATTTATTTAAAAGCCTTTTAAGCCTGTTCTTTGAGTATTTCTCTTACTTTTGCCTCCAATTCGGCACTCAATTCGGGGTTATCATAGAGCAATTGTTTCACTGTTTCTCTGCCCTGTCCGAGTTTAGTGTCGCCGTATGAAAACCATGAACCGCTTTTTTTGATAACATTATTTTCAACAGCAACATCAATAATTTCCCCAATTTTGGAAATACCTTCGCCATATACAATATCAAATTCAGCCGTGCGGAAAGGCGGTGCTACTTTATTTTTGGTAACTTTCACTTTAACACGATTGCCGATCACGTTTTCGCCTTCTTTGATAGACATTTGCCTGCGAATATCAAGTCTTACGGAAGCATAGAATTTGAGTGCATTACCGCCGGTAGTGGTTTCAGGATTGCCGTAAATAATGCCAATTTTTTCGCGCAATTGATTGATAAAAATGCAGCAACAATTTGTTTTACTGATAGTTGAGGTTAATTTTCTCAATGCTTGGGACATCAATCTTGCTTGTAATCCCATTTTGGAATCGCCCATTTCGCCTTCAATTTCACTTTTTGGGGTCAACGCAGCCACAGAGTCAATAACAATAATATCAATGGCACCTGAACGTATCAGATTATCAGCGATTTCCAATGCTTGTTCGCCATTATCGGGTTGTGAGATTAACAAATTTTGAATATCAATGCCTAATTTTTCGGCATAAAAACGGTCAAAAGCATGTTCAGCATCAATAAAAGCCGCAATACCACCCATTTTTTGAGCCTCAGCAATAGCATGAATAGCCAACGTGGTTTTCCCTGAAGATTCGGGTCCAAAAATTTCGATTACCCTGCCACGTGGCAAACCGCCTACTCCTAATGCAATGTCCAAACCCAGTGAGCCTGTTGATATTACGTCAATTGCCTCCAATGGTGAGTCGCCTAATTTCATGATGGCACCTTTGCCATACACTTTTTCCAACCGCTCCAAAGTGGAATTTAAAACTTTTAATTTTTCGGCATTATCTTGTTTTATTTCTTTTTCTTTCGCCATGTTTTATAAAAATTAAATATATTAAAACTTCAATTTTGCAAAGATACACATTTTTTTCAATTAAAGGTTAATTTTGCGAAAAAAAGTTGCAATTATTTTATATTTTGTTGATTGTCAAGGATATGTTTTTTTTCAACTTTTTTTGTCTGAACCACGATTTTCGCAAGATTTATATGATTAGCATGATTATAATAATCATATAAATCACGCAAATCATTCAAAATCATAGTTCAGACAATGCAAAAAAATCTCTACACTCTACACTCTACACTCTGAAAAAAAAGTTTTTAATTTTTAATTGAAGAAATTGTGTATCTTTGTAAATTGGTAAGAAAATATATCAAAGCATAGAAGATGAAAAAAAGCATAATTATACTGCTTATTTATACTATAATAGAGACATTGGGCGCAAATGAAGGGCAAAATAATGTTATTTTTTCTGTTTTGCAAGCAGATTCTAATAAAATTATTTTGGATGAAATTGTGGCTAGTATTGGCTCACGAATTATTACAACATCTGATTTGGAATTTGCTACACAAGCACAACAGTATCAGATGGGTTTGCATAATTTGTCTGCCGAAGATGAAAATCGTTTAAGATGTGCTGTGTTTGAAAAATTAGTGTTGCAAAAATTGCTCGTTGACCAGGCAGAATTAGACAGCATTGTGATTACAGATGCACAATTGAACGAGCGGTTAGACTATAATTTGCGCTATCAATTGGCACAAATGGGCAATGATTCCAAAAAATTAGAGGAGTATTACGGCAAAAGTATAGCCGAAATTAAGGCAGATTCGAGAGAACAATTGCGTGAAGAATTGCTCGCAGATGAGGCTCAAAAAACAATTACCTCAAAAATAAACATTATTTATCAAGAAGTTAAGCAATATTATGAGTCTATTCCTGCTGACAGTTTGCCTATTTTGCCGGCAGAATATGAAATTGCACATATTGTTAAAACACCAAAAGTGTCTGATGCAGAGAAGATTGCGGCAAAAGAACGCTTGGAAGAATTAAGAGATCGTTCTTTGAAAGGGGAAAATTTCACTACTTTTGCTCGAATGTATTCGGAAGATCCGGGGTCTGCGTCCAGAGGTGGAGAAATTGGTTTTACAGGTCGCGGGGAATTGTATACCGAATTTGAAAATGTGGCTTATGGCTTGCAGCCGGGTGAAATTTCGCCTGTGGTGGAAACCAAAGCAGGCTATCACATTATTCGTATGATAGAAAGGCGGGGCGACCGCATCAATGTGGCTCATATCCTTATCAAACCTAAACCGTCGCCCGAAGAAACAAGTGGAGCAAAAGATTTTTTAGATAGTATTTATAACCTGTTGGCTAACAATGAGTTATCATTTGATTCTGCTGCTAAAATATTTTCAGATGACCCTTCAAAAACCAATTATGGAAAGTTGGTCAATCCTTATACGGCGTCTTATTCTTTTGATTCGCTGACATTATTAAATTATGATAAAACTTTGTTCTACACGGTGCAAGGTTTGGATGAAAACAAATATTCACGTCCAATTCCTATGATTACAGAGGATGGCAATCAAGCGTATCATATTGTGTGTCTGAAAGTTAAGCATCCTTCACACATTATAGATATGTCGCAAGATTATGAAAAAATAAAAAATGCTGCATTGGAAAATAAAAAAGAAAATGCACTCGATAAATGGGCAAAAAATAAAGTAAAATATACACATGTTAAAATCAATTCAAAATATTACGATTGTTCTTTCGTTACTCAATGGAATGTACCAACAAAAATCAATCAATAATTAAAAAATAAAAAAGAGAAAATGAGATCATATAATACAGATACAGAGGCGATTACGGGTTTTACTGAAATATACAGAGAACTCAAAGAAGAGATAGGAAAAGTCATTGTCGGACAAGATGAGATTATAAAACGGGTTTTGATTACCATTTTCAGTCGTGGTCATGTGTTGCTGATTGGGGTTCCCGGATTGGCTAAAACGCTGATGGTTACGACAATAGCCAAAGCCTTAGGCTTGTCGTTCAACAGGATACAATTTACGCCCGATATAATGCCTTCGGATATAATTGGGACGGAAATTTTGGATGAAAATCGGCAATTTAGATTTGCCAAAGGTCCTGTTTTTGCACACGTTATTTTGGCAGATGAGATTAACCGTACACCTCCAAAAACGCAGTCTGCTTTGTTGGAGGCGATGCAAGAGCGAAGTGTTTCCACTGCCGGTACTACGCACATTTTGCCCAATCCGTTTTTTGTATTGGCGACCCAAAATCCTATCGAACAAGAAGGAACTTACCCCTTGCCGGAAGCCCAATTAGATAGGTTTATGTTCAATCTTTATTTGGATTATCCATCGGTAGAAGAGGAGATAAATATCGTTAAATCAACAATTTGCGGAGATTTATACGAGCCTAAAAAAATATTGGAAACAGAAGATATTATTTATTTTCAGCAACTTTTGTGGCGTGTGCCGGTGGCGGATAATGTATATCAATATGCGGTCAAATTGTCCACTATTACACGCCCAAATACACCATTGGCGCACGAGTGGGCAAATAAATACATGGCTTGGGGTGCAGGTCCGCGTTGTTCGCAAAATTTAATCATTGCTGCCAAATGTCATGCCGTTTTGTCAGGTAAGTTATCACCTGATATTGAGAACATTAAAGCAATTGCACATTCCGTTATGCGACATCGTATTGTGCGTAATTACCGCGCCGAAGCCGAAAATGTTTCAGTAGATGATATAATTGATAAATTGCTCCATGCTAATTAAAGAACAATACGGTATAAAATACGGTTTTGACCCGGTACGTAGGTGTTATGTTAAATTAACGCCCGAAGAGGTCGTCCGTCAGGCATATTTGGAACATTTGATACAAAATCTTAACATTCCCCTTATTGCCATTTCGGTAGAGAAAAAAATTCTATACAACAGACGCACAAGACGTTATGATATAGTGGTTTATAAAAAGGGTGTTTGTTGGTTAGTCGTGGAATGTAAAGCCGAAACAGTTGAACTAACAGAAGACGTATTGCAACAAGCCGCTCTCTATAATTCTGTCTTAAATGCAGAATATATTGTTTTATTCAACGGCATAACCGAAATTATTCTCCATCACCATAACGGTAAATACAAAAGAGTAGAAAAAATGGAAGGTTTTGGGTAATTAAAAAAAAGTGATTTTTTTGCAGAGTGTAGAGTGTAGAGTAAAGATTTTTTTGCATTGTCTGAACTGTGATTTGGAATGATTTGAATGATTATTATAATCCTGTTAATCTTAAAAATCTTATGAAAATCGTGGTTCAGACAAAAATAATATTTTTTTAAACTCTTAATTTTTAAATTTTAATTTTTAATTGAGGAAAAGGTGTATCTTTGTATTTCCCTTTTTAATTTTTATAGGGTAATAAAAAAAATTTATTATTTATGATGAAAAACATAAGGATAATTTTGGCAGTTGTATTTTCAACTGTAAGCGCAATGGCGCAAAATGTATATCAGTTGCCTAACGGCGGCATGGAACAAATGGATGCAAATGGAGAGCCTACTCATTGGAGTTCGTTTTTGACATCGAACTGTACTATTTCAGTACCATTGGCATGTAGCATGGCTCAAACGAATAAACATGCACAAGATTCGCCCAGACCGGGGTCGGCAGGTAGTTTTTCTTTGAAAATTTACTCGAACTCAATTATGGGTGTAAATGCCAACGGAATGATAACAACAGGGCGTGTAAATGCAGGCAGTACAACTGCTTCTGACCCTTCCAATAATACACAAACTATCAGAAGTAATGCTGATTTTTGTCAGCCTTTTCACGGCACCCCTGATTCGCTGTATTTTTGGGTAAAATATTCGCCTGTAACCGGTACAAGTTTGGCACGTTTTAATTGTTATTTACATGGAAATAATGATTTTAGAGACCCCGTGGATGGCACTACAACTTCTCTCTATTGCGGAAGAGTAAATTATGATTTTGGTACAACATCAGGGGCATGGGTACAAAAAAAATTACCTTTTATTTATGACGGAGGCTCTACCGCTAATTATATGTTGATTACCACTTCAACCTGCAATACGCCCGGCGGCTGTGACGGCAGTGATAATCTTTGGTTTGATGATATAGAATTTATATATAGTGCATGGTTGACCGATATTAGAGCCAATGGAACAACGATAAACAATTTTACAAAAGGCAATTTTAATTATGAAATTGTTTTCCCAAGGGGGGCTAATAAATTCGATACCACTCTTTTCCCTACTATTACATGGACAAAAGAGGCATCAGATGCCGGCGTGCATGATACATTGATTTTTAACGGCAACGGCATTGATAGTGCTATACGCGTGTTGACAGTTACTGCCGAAGATGGAGTTACAATTAAAACATACTCCGTTCGTTATGTAATCTGGAAGTCGCCCAATTATACATTAGATAGTTTGTCTTATCAATTGGGAGGCACACCTTATATGGCAACAATTCCAACACAAACGCCCGATAGTGCAATACAACATATATATATAGGATTGCCACCTGGGACTGCTTTAACTCCCTCAATAACAGGCACTTATCTTGCAGACACGGGTGCAAGAGCCACTTTTACACAGCCGACGTCGCCAAGAGACAGCATACAAATTGCCGTAAGAGCAGAAAATGGGGCTATTAAAACATATAAAATACATTTTTATGTTATTTTGTCCGATAATGCGTTTTTGCATGCGGTTTATTTTGATAATGTTTTGTATGACGAGTTTGACTCTACACAATATACATATAATGTAAGTTTGGCACCGGGGACTATTTTACCGCCTAATGTAACGGCAACTCCTTCGTGGAGTGGATTGGTGCCACTTATCAATCAGCCTTTGGCGTTGCCGGGGACTTCTACCATTGTTGTTACCGCAGAAAATGGGGCTACAAAGACTTATACATTTCATTTTACGGTAGGGCTTTCCACTAATGCCAAATTGCAATGGTTGAGATATAATGGTGTTTCTGTGCCGAATTTTCACGCAGATACGTTGAATTATACCGTTGAATTGCGTTATGGGGTCAATATTGCCAATGTAACGGCAAGTTTATCAAGCAGTTTAGCCTCTTTAAGTATTGTGCAAGCGGTGTCCATTCCGGGTACGGCAACAATTACGGTTACGGCACAAGACACTAATTATAAGCGAATTTACACTGTTCATTTTTTAGCAGGCAAAAGCAATGTAGCCTCTTTGTCTTCCTTGCAATATATTTTGGGAAACGACACTTTGGGGATACCAAATTTCAATCCGCTGCTTGTCAATTATCATGTTGCATTGCCCTCCGGCACTACACAAATTCCACAATTGATTGCTAATGAGACAGATACAAATGCAACTTTGCAATATACACAGCCTTTGTCGCCCAATGATACAGGCAGGGTAAAAGTTACGGCAGAAGATGATATAACTACGCAGACTTACAGAGTTATTTTTACGGTTGCTTTATCAACGAATGCCGAATTGACACAAATTGAAATAGATGGGCAAAATTTAAGCACTTTTGTTCCTTCTTTGCTCACATATACCATTGTTTTGGACTCGGCTGAGATGCCTGTTGTAGCAGTACAAACGGCTGATACTCATGCAGTTGTACAAATTATTTATCCGCAATCCATCCCTGGACAAATTCATATTATAGTAGTCGCCGAAGACACTAACGTGAAACGCACTTATCGCATCAATTTGTCGCTTTCTTCATGGAACAATCCGAATTTATTGGATTTGGGGTATTCTTTGGGGGCTGTCAATTATCCGATTGTCAATTTTCACCAAGATACGCTAATATATTATGTGGTTTTACCTTCACAAACGGCTGTAACTCCGATAGTTACGTATCAAACGGCGGATATGGATGCTTATGTTAGCATAACACAGCCGATTTCGCCCAACGGAGCAGCAATTATTTTTGTAACATCTTATGACAGCACTGCCAATAAGATATATCATGTTTATTTTTCGGTAGAAATTTCGGACAATTCGGCATTGGATAGTTTGTTTTGGGACGGTTTTTCGGTGGAAAATTTTTCACCTAACACGCTACAATACAATGTAGATATACCTTACAATTTGCCCTATCCGACAGTAAATGCAGTGGCACAATCACCGGCGGCACAAGTTTTTTACAGTCAAGCACAATATTCGCATGATTCTGCGGTCATTATGGTATTGGCGGAAGACCTTTTGCATAGCACCACTTACGTAATTCATTTTATACGACAATTATCGCCTGTTAATACGCTTTCGGCATTGGGATATACGCTCAACGGGGCTGATTCTGCCATTGCGGATTTTTCCCCTTTGATTGATGAATATATTGTTGATTTAAAAGCAGAATGTCTTGATATTCCGCTTATTACATATACTTTGACCGATAATCGTGCCACTGCTACTTTATTAAAAACTCCGCAACATCCTAATGATACGGCAATTATTATGGTAGTGGCTCAAAATCAAACAGATACGAATTATTACACCATTATTTTCAATAGATTGTTGTCCGCCAACACGCATTTGACTGTTTTACAATACAATGGAGAAAATGTGTTTGCATTTCATCCTGATACATTGAATTATACGGTAATTTTGGCTTGGGATGAGGCACAAATTCCGAGCGTCAGTGCGTCTGCACAATGGAATGCAGCCTCTGTGCAATTGACACAACCGACAATGATTTATGGCTCTGCATTGGTAAGAGTGGTGGCAGAGGACGGCATTCATTTTGCCAATTATTCGATTACCTTTTTGCGTGCCGGCAATGCGTCTTTGCACCAATTAGGCTACACTTTTGAGGGCAATTCTTACTCTGTTACCGATTTTGATTCTGCCAGCGCATTTTATGAAATTCATTTTCCAATAGGTACAACTGCCTTACCTACAATAGATTACGTACTCACAGACAGCCGAAGTACATCTGTTGTGAAAAATGTAACACGCTTAGACGATACTGCAAAAGTGGAAATTACGGCATGGGATAATTCTTCACAAATGACTTATTATGTGCATTTTATACTTGATAAATCTACTGATGCCTCCCTTTTGGACTTGCGAATTGATGGCATTAGCGTTGACGGTTTTGAGCCGCAAATTTTGGCATACAGTGTTCAATATCCTTATGGTTATGTACAAATGCCTGTTGTTTCGGCAGTTGCGTCTCAAATAGATGCAAAAATTGAGTATCAACAAATTACACAATATCCTCAAACTGCTTACATTACGGTTTATGCAGGCGATACCAATTTCAAAACAATCTATTCCATTGATTTTTCAACCGATTTGGGAAATAATACTTATTTAGCCTCTATTTTGTTGGATAGCAATGAATTAGCAGGTTTTGACAAAAATATAACCCATTATGATGTTGAAATTCCGTATAATGGGGCAATGCCTTACGTTTTTGCGGTCGCCCAAGACAGCACAACGAGCGTAAATATTATTCAGGCAAACCACCTTTTAGATACGGTATTTATTCAAACTCAATCACTTAACGGTAACCTGCGGACATATTGGCTGACATTTTATGAGGCATTTAATACCGATGCTAATTTGGCAATGATATATGTAGACGGCGACTCTTTGCCTAATTTTTCGCCTTCGACTGCAAATTATCCTGTTTTGCAATTGTCATCTGCCGCAAAAGGAGAGGTAACAGCCACAACAACCGATAGATACGCCACTTATCAGGTGATAGATACCATGCCCAATTTTCCCAAATCGGTGTGGATTGTCGTTACCGCTGCCAACCAAACTACTACCAAAACATACAGGGTCAGATTAGATAAAACCAATTCAGTGGATAATATAAAATTAGGCAATCAAATTAACGTTTATCCCAATCCTGCGGACGATATTTTAACGATTGAATTGCCACAAAACATTGATAATCAATGCAATATAATTTTTTACAATGCAGAAGGTAAAATTATTGCAACACAAGGTTTAACAAACATAAAAAACAGCATATCATTGCAAAAATGGGCAATAGGCACTTATTTTTACAGCATTATTATCGGCGATAAAACGGCTAAAAACGGAACAATTATTAAAAAATAAAGAGAAAAAGCAGATGAGAAGACAAAATTGGAAAGATTTATTAGCAAAAATTGTATATAAAAAAAGCAAAAATTGTATAGTTTTATTGCTCTTATTTGTGGCAATAACACAAATATCTGCCCAAACGTACACGCTCAAAGGCTGTGTAACGGATGATGCAGACAAAGGACCGCTGCCGGGGGCACATGTATTGATAGTTGGTGCAAATGCCACAGACGGCACCGCTTGCGACGATGACGGAAAATATGTTCTTACTTTCAAAAAACCGGAAGTTACCATACGTTTTCAATCTTTGGGATATGTTTCGGTAGAAAAAAAAGTTGTTTTCAAAGGCACTCATACAATCACTTTGGATGTTGCCCTCAAATTAGATAAAAAATATTTGACCAATGTAAACGTGCAAGCCAAACGTTATGAAATCACCAAAGACAACAGCGTGGCATCAATGGACTTTGTCGATGCGAAACATATTGAAAAACAGAATGTTACAAATTTAGAAAAGGCATTTGATGAGGTGAGCGGACTGGTGATTGTTAATGGAGAGCCACAAATGCGTGGCGGTAGTGGTTTTAGCAACGGAATGGGCAGTAGAGTAATGATTATGATGGACGAAATGCCGGTGATGCGTGTAGATGCAGGACGCCCGACTTGGAATTTGATACCTATGGAAAATGTAGACCAAATTGAGGTCTTAAAAGGCTCAGCATCAGTATTATACGGCTCGGCTGCCATTACAGGCGCTATCAATGTACGCACCGCTTACCCAAAAGGAAAACCGGAATACAAAGTCTCTGTTTATAATGGTTTTTACAGTCGCCCCAAAGCCGATTACAGGTGCAGTTGGACAAAAGATGAAACCCCAATGACACAAGGGGCAAGCATTACTCATTCCCGCAAAATCAAAAAGTTAGACCTCGTTTTGAGTGCCGAATTTGCCCACGATGACGGCTTTGTTGGACAAGAAATGTCTATCGACTCCACCAATATGTTTCCCGAACTTTACAAGCCTTTGGACAAAGAAAAAAGAGCCAGATTTAACTTCGGAACTCGCTACAATTTCAGAGAAGGCGTAACAGCAGGCTTAAATGGCAACTTTTTATGGTCAAAAAATACAATGACCCATTTTTGGTTAAACGCAGACAGCGGCATGTACAGAACTTACCCTAATTCATTGACAGAAATGCGGGATTTAATGTTCTTCCTTGACCCATTTTTTAAATATTATACCAAAAAAGAAGGCTCACACACCATTAAAGGGCGGTTTATGTATTCCGACAATTGGGCAACAAACGAACAAGACAGCAAATCACAAATGTATTATGTTGATTATCAATTTGCTAAGAAATTTCAAAAAGCGGGCAATTTACAACTTTTTGTAGGTGCAACAGGGCAACTTGGACGCTCGGAGGGCAATGTATTTTCGGGGGTGAGCATATTGGATACACTTTCAGAGCCAAGTCCGAAATATGCTGTCAATGGGGCGATTTATGTGCAATTGGAAAAGAAATTTCTCAAAAAACAAAACCTTACTTTGTTGGCAGGCGGCAGATTTGAATATTTTAGAATTTTTGAAACAGAAGGTTTAAATGATACCACTGTTGCCAATCAATACACGGATTACAGACCCGTATTCAGAGCGGGGATTAATTACTTGATTCCCATGTCTTACACTGCATTCAGAGCCTCTTTTGGACAGGGCTATAGAACGCCCACAATAGGCGAAAGATATATTACGCTTAAAGTGGGAAATTATGGCTTTTATCCTAACCCTGATTTGGTTGCCGAAACAAGTTGGAATGTAGAACTGGGCATCAATCAGAAATATAAATTGTTGGGCATTGTAGGCATGTTTGACGTGGCAGGATATTATCAAAGATATGATAATTATGTGGAATTTTTTATGGGTCCATGGCTGACGGCAGAACAAGAGCCTGTTGCAGCCAAAAGATATGGATTTAAAAACTTTAATACAGGTCCGGCACAAATTGCGGGTATAGACGCTTCCCTGATGGGACAAGGCAATTGGTTTAATGATGATTTAAAATTTAATTACTTTTTTGCCTACTCGTTCACACAGCCGACTGTTATGGACACAGATTTTATATTTGTAACCACAGCCACAATGGATTATGATTATACAAATACCTCTTCCGACCCCGAAAATTTGATGATGAAATATAGAATTGAGCATGTATTTAAAGGCGATATTGGCATTACATTGTTTGATATTTTTTCAGTCGGCGGTTCGGTACAATATTATTCTTTGATGAAAAATGTAGATAAATTTTTCTATCTTTTAGACCGTTTTAATCCTGATGCACCGCGATGGGTGAGAGAATCTAAGGCTGCATTTCCATTTGACCATTTAAAAGAATATCAAGAAACACACGACAGAGGCACGTGGGTATTTGGTTTAAATGCCAGCGTGGAGGTATATAATATCAAATTGACAGTATTGGTGGAAAATTTGTTTAACAAAGAATATTCTTTGCGTCCTATGGCGCCCGAAGCACCCAGATTGACCACTGTAAGGCTCTCTTATAAATTCAAAGAAGGTGAGCCGTTTTTCCCAAAAGGAAAATATAAAAGAAATAAAGATAAATTAGTAAATAATTAAAAAATAAATATATCATTAAATAAAAATTTAGCAATAATGAAAAGATTAGCATTTTTAGTAGCAATGACAGCAGGTATTTGTAGCCTGCAAGCACAGACAGCCTTCCCTGACGGAGGTTTTGAAAGCAATTGGCAACTGTTCCCATGTGAGACACGCCCGGGCGGTTCTTCTTATTGGGATTTTCCAACAGGTAGTTTTATCACTACATTAAATGTCCTTTACGACATGGATGCCTCTACCGGTATAGCCGATTTGACCGCATTCAGAGAAGAAACGGATATTTATAGCGGAAATTATGCCTTAAAATTAGAATCACATCCGATGACATTAGGCGGTAATACCATCTTTCTACCCGGAGTGGCAGCAACATTTACCATTGATATTGGCGACGTTAGTTGCGTTTTAGGGAGACCTTTTACCAGCAACCCTGTTGCATTAAAAGGTTTTAAGAAGGCATTGCCTGTTAATGGCGATTCGGCAGCGATTGAAATTTGGGTGCAAAAAGCAGGTGTTGTATTAGGTGGCGGGAAAAAAGTTTATACATCTGTTGACGCAGATTATGAAGAATTTAATATTCCGCTTATTTACTTAGAGCCTATTAACACAACACCCGACACAATTGTTGTTATCTTCACTGCCAGCGGTAATTACGACTTCACTGACATCAACACCTTACAAGACTGTCAAGGACAAGAAAACAGTACGCTTTATGTTGATGAAGTATCTTTTGAGTACAGCAACGGCGTGGTTGAATTTTTAGACCCCGAAGTGAAAGTAAATTTTTACCCCAATCCTGCCAAAGACCAAATCAACATTTCAGTTGATAACAATCTCACAGCAAAGGTAATGATTTATGACTATCTTGCCCGTCCGATAGGAGAAACAACTCTCTCTAACGGCAAAGCCAATCTTAATGTAACCTCCTATCCATCAGGAAGTTACATTATCAACGTGCTTGACAACGGAAAAGTTATCACCAGCGGAAGATTTGTAAAAGAATAATCTCTTTTAGTTAAAAGTTGAAAGTGATTTGGTTAATGCCTTCAACAAACGAAAAGGCAAAAAATCACTTTCAACTTTTTTTGTATGAACTTTGATTTTCATTCCAGAGTGTAGTGTGCAGAGTGTAGAGTAGAGACGTGGCATGCCACGTCTTTACATTCATAAAATAATCCTGCTAATCATATGAATCTTATGAAAATCGTTGTTCAGACAAGAGAATTTTGTCCAATTTTAGAGCGTTTTGGTGCGAAAATACAAAAATAAGGGCAATGGTGAGGACGTTATTTTTTTGGCTACTAAGGGCGCTTTAATAAATAAGAATTTCCGACTTCGACGGTCTTGTCATTTTGAAAAAAAATTAACTACTTGATTATCAGTATTTTATATTTTTCAGAAACAGATTTTCGAAATGTAGTGCCTCCCCCCCTGCTAAATCGTAACGTGTTGATACTCTTTTGTTTACAAATCGAAACCGTCAAAGTCGGGATAAGAGTTGAGAGTTGAGAATTGCGTTTTATTTTCATTCAACGCAAGATGCCGTTGTTACAAATTCACTTGTTAAAAAAGTGCTGTTAAAATTTGAAAAAAATACATTTTTTAAAACAAATTTTTGTAATGCAAATAGAGAGTATAGACTTCTTTTGAATACTTAACAGATTGATTACCACGGTATAAACCACATTTTAGGCGGACTTTATAGGTGTGTTTAATGTCGGCAAGGTGTAACATTGATTTTTCAACTTCTGACCATTGTCGATAGTTGTTGCCTTCTGCTTTGGTGAGCCGTATAGCATCCTCCACGTGGCAAGCCCCGGCATTGTATGCTGTTAAAATAAACTTTTCAATATCGGCACTGTCAACTCCCATTTTGAGAAATTTATCTTTGAGAATTTTAAGGTATTTACAGCCTGTTTTAACTTGATTATCAATGGAATTAAAGTTTTTCATTCCTAAATGTTGAGCCGTTGAGGGTAAAAATTGCATCAGTCCAAATGCATCATATTTTCCCAAAGCGTGCGGATTGAAAGCCGATTCTCTGCACGCAATCGCTACTGCTAATCGCCAATCGATGCCATATTGTTGCCCATACCGTTTAAATAAATCATCATAAGGCGAAATGTAACCGTTGGGGATTTTCCGCGAATTTCGGCTCAATCGCTTGCTATTGCTGCCTCCGGCGGTGTAATATTCTTTGAGCAAATATCCGTATTGAGGTTTGCTTTTTAATTTTCCTAATGCATTGTTAATCACTTTTAAAAGAGTTTTATTCCCCTGGCTGACCGCCCAACAAAAGGGCAATTCTTCGCTCAATTCCACACTATAATCCAAAGTAGGGTAAAGCGAAGAACAGGTGAGCATGATTTTTTTATCTAAAATAGTTACAACAGATTGATTTTCAGATATATAATTTAAATAATCAATCACAGATGCCGATGGTGAAGTTTGCAAATCCAACACCATATTGGTTTTGGACATCAACCACAATGCTTGCTCATAATAGGCTGATAATTGTGGCACTTTAATTGAAAATGAAGAATCTTTTATCGGCTGAACACTCTGTAAATTGTTGTTTAACAATAGATTATCTTTATTTTGCACCAAAACATAAGAAGAAAAAGAAACCGGTGTTGTGAGGTCTAAAAAAACTTCACTTTGTGCATCATTTCCCAAATCCATCGCCAAAAGGTCTATTTCTCCGCTCAGTAAAGAATAAAAAGCATCCCAATAAGTTGGAAATGCGAGATATTTTATTTCTAAATTGAGCATATTTGCCACATTTTCAGCCATTTTGTAATGAAATCCGTACACTTTTCCGTTAATTAAGTGATAATCAATGCCATTCTGTAAAACACCTACACTAATTTCGCCTTTTCCTTGGATGGTTTTCCAATCATTGAACGCAGGGGGTGGCTTTTGCAAAGGCTTATTGAGCAACAAAAACACACAAAATGCCGCAGGTAGCAGCGCAAACAAAAACGAACGTAAATATTGTTTTGATTTCATCGCTTTATAAATTTTTGTACAACATAAGTATTATCATTTTGCAGTAGTTTTATGATGTAAACACCTGATTTTAAATGTTTTACATCAATATTGACACTGCCTTCTGCTGCAATATTTTGCTCCAAAACAATTTTCCCTGTTATATCGTAAATAATGAGTTGAGAAAATTGCGTAATATCTTGTATATCAATGTATAATGTTTTTTCAACAGGATTGGGAAAAATTTGTATATTTGGCTCTTTTTGTTGCACAACTGTATTTTTTAAAATTTTCTCAATCGGCTGTATTCCTCTGTAAAAAGTCAAACCTCCTGCATAATTTCCCACAATTATATCCAAATAGCCGTCTTTGTTGATGTCGGCAACACTGATACCTGTGCGAATGCCTTCTTCTATGGGCTGAACTTTTCCATTAAAAACACTAACTATCTGTTTATCAATCATTTCAAATGTATCATCAAGATGATTATCAATGTTTTTAAAATAAGATATATTTCCTTCTTCAGATGCTACAAATAGTTGATTTTCACCTGTTTGCGTTCTAAAAAAGCAAGGCACTGCATAGCCAAAGTAGGAAATATTTTTGTCTCTTACATCTACATTGCCCAGAGTATCAATTGTTTGCACAAAAGAAGGATGAGAAACTGTTCCTACATTTTTATAATAGGTCAAATAACCCCGTTGATTGCCGATAATTAAATCCATAAGTCCGTCATTATCAATATCATACAGTTGAACAGCAGGAAATGCAAGTGTCTGAATACCCAAATAATTTTCTACCGCAGGAGCAAATTGCAACGGCTGTGTGGATAAATTTTCCAAAAAAATTAGTTGATTTTGAGTTCCTGCCAAAATGTCGGGCAAATTGTCGCCATTGAGGTCTGCAACTGTCGGAATGAGTGATAGATAGCCCTTTTGTCGCAAATTTCCTAAATCATCTGTTATCAATTGAAATTTAGGCGAAGTGGGAGTGCCAATATTTTTCAAAAAGGCTAAAGAGGCTGAATAATAAGCAATTGTGCCGTTATCATCTACTTTTGCACTGTCAAAATAACCATAATTTCCCACCAAAATATCCGTCAGACCATCTTTATCTAAATCGCAAAAAACAGGATATGCACTCGCCCCAAAATCCAACATATATTCCTGCAAAAAAGCGTTATTTTGCCATTGAAAATGAGGCATTGTATCGCTACCTATATTCTTGTAAAAAAGAACACTTTGCTTGTTTTGTGAAGTTTTTAATGTGTAATCTATTGGGCTGATTATCAAATCTTTAACTCCATCATTATCAATATCCAACAACATTGGACAAGGCATTGAAAAAAGCGACACCGGCACATTATATGACGGAAATGCAGTGTCTATGAGCGTAATATGTGCCGAATCTGCACTCCCCCCATTGCGCAACAACACCAAATTCGGATAGCCAATATCCCCTAATAGCATGTCTTTCAATCCATTACCATTCTCATCAAAAACTGCCAAACTTGACCCGGTATGCCTGAATTTTTTCCTAAAAGCCGTCATTTGTTCCTCATAGCAATTCCGATTTAACAAAATGCTATTGTCTTCGCCCCCTTCGGCAAAATATCCCCAACAATGCTCTTCCAATTGAAATTCCAAATATTGCCGATTGCCATATTTTTCGATGGACATATTGCGATGATATTGTACGTATTTGCCTAATACCCAGAATGTTAGTATATCTAAATCGCCATCATTATCTATGTCGCAAATGGCTACATAATCACCCTCCGTGCAAAAAATATTGGTCGGCAAAGCCCCTTGTTGCGATAACAACTGACTCTCAAAGAGTTCAAACTTCAAAACAGTATCGCTCATATTTTTATAAACTCTAATACCTGCATTGTAATAGGTAAAAATATCCTCCTTCCCATCTCCGTCAAAATCAATCAATTGCATAAATCCTGTCAATTTTGGAAAACAATATATATATTGTGGTGCAAATTCCCAATCACCATTGCTATTATATAAAAATACACTCAATCGATTTCCATGTAATTCAAAGATAATCAAATCTTTAAGCCCATCGCCATTGACATCTATTTTCCCAAATTGGGCATTGTTCAAACCGCCTGCAAATGGAAATTTAAGTTGGCTACTGTCCGTGTCATAAACCTCAACCGAAATATCTTTTGCAAAACAATAATCATAAAAAGTCTGTCCATGCACATAAAAAAACATCCATGCCACAAAAAAACATCCTAAAATAGTCCTTTTGCTACACAAAATCGCTCTACATTGTGCAAAAATATTTAAATTCATCGCAAAATAGATTTAAAAAATGCAAAAATACACAAATTATTCAAATAAAAATTAAAAACCTTTTTTAGAGTGAAGAGTGTAGATTTTTTTTTGCATTTTGGGAGAAAAAAGTTCTAAAATTGGACATTTTCCGTCTGAACCATGATTATCATAAGATTTTAGTGATTATCAAGATTATAAATCTCTACACTTCATCAAAAAGCATTCTCAATTCTTAATTCTCAATTCTCAATTCGGAATGGATACTTACACTAATTTTATTTTCAAATTTATTTCGTAACAGATACAAAATCAAGTAATAAACTCCTGTTGCCAATAAAGCAGAAACAATTTGCAAACCTTCATATTGAGGCGTTAAATAATATATTGTAAAAAAAACTGCCAACAAAATCAAAAGGGGAAAAATGTACGCAAAAAAGACACTGCTCAATAAGGAAGTTGTTGTAATACTTAACTTTACGGATTGACCAACAACATATTGCTCCGCATTGGGAACGGAAAGAGAAAATATGGTCTCTTTTCTGTCGCCGCTATGACACACCCTTTTTGCATGACAAGTTGCACAAGCACTGTTTTGTTGCACTTTAACATCTACTTTTCCGTTTTGAGGGTCAGATTTTACCACAATCGCCTCATGCTCAACACAATTATTCATTCGACAGCAAACTATTATTTAAAATTCTTTTCATGGTTTCTTTATCTTGCATTCCTGTGATAAAGAGATACTTACCTTTTTTGTCAAACACCAAAAAAGTGGGGATGTTGTGTATTTGCAATTCGGTGGTTAATTTTTCACATTCATCAATATTGACTTTGTAAAAATCAATTTTTTCGGCGTATTCTTGTGCCAATTCTGCATACATTGGCGCCATCATTTTGCAAGGACGACACCAATCTGCATAAAAATCTACAATACAGGGTTTTAATCCATTGAATTTCAATTTATTATCTTTAATGTTCGCCACATTTTGTCTAAATTGAGATTCTGACAAAAAAATAGGATAACCACTTTCTGCCGACATTTCAATATCTATTTGCTCCGCTTGCACATCCATTTGTTCTGCCTCTGCATCTTGCGAAATAGTGTCTATCCGATTGGTTTGTTGCTCATTTTTTACATTCGAACAAGCCCATACTCCAATAACAAGGCTTGCTAACAATATTTTTTTTCTATTCTTCATACAATTTAAAATCTCTACACTCTAATTTAAACTTCCTCGCATTTCACAATTTGTCTTTGTGTATCATCAATCACCATTGCCAAACAAATTGCATTAGGATAGGGTTTAATATATTCTTTTTCACGGATTTGTGTTGCTGCTTCGGTGAGTTTTGCTTCTACATTGTCGGTTTTGAACGCCACTTTGATTTCGATAATAAATGTTGAGTCGCGATACGAAATCACCAAGTCAGGACGCCCTTTAAATGTGTGCAATTCAGCCTCAACAACCACTCCGCAACCCTGTAAAAATGAGAGAATTGTGGAACGATAGAGCCATTCTTGAGCAGGAAATTTGTAGTCCTCATTTTGAATTACTTGTTGGGCGGCTTTGGTATAATCATCGTAAGGGATTTTCGATAGTAACATATTGAGAACATCCTTAAAACCGTCTTTGTTTTTATTGAGTAAATGTTTACGAATATTGCTGCTATAGTTTCCATAATTTTCATTACCTACAATATTACTTGTCAAAAGCCTTGCCATAGAATTTAACACCTCCGTGTTGGGATAATCCAGGCTATAATCATCTGTAGTTCCCTCACGCAGAGTTAAATAGCCACTTTGATAAAGAAATTTTTCAGGGCTTGCA
>JAISTU010000222.1 GCA_031272415.1 Bacteroidales bacterium
GGATTGCTATGTGTCTGCCAGCAAAGCCTGCGGAACGAATGGGTGTTTTACTCTGCCGGGCAATGCCAATACATTAAGATACTGGACAAATCACAGTTCAGACAAAGAGATTGCGGGGCTCGCCCGCAATGACAGTGTAAGGACATAAATACATTTTTTAGAACGTTTCTGTGCGAAAATGCAAAAAAAAAAAAAAAAAAGTTTTTTTTACCTTTCACTCTGTACCTTTCGCCTTTTTTGGACAAGGCATACCTTTCCCCTTAAAAAGATATATCTACCTCAAAAGGTAGATATATTATAAACACAAAATGCTACTGCAAGCAGTAGCGAGCAAAATGATGGTTGTGGAGGATATCGGATTCGAACCGATGACCCTCTGCGTGCAAGGCAGATGCTCTAGCCAACTGAGCCAATCCCCCAAAAAATATTATTTAAACATTTAGTGTAGTCTCGGGCAGAGTTGAACTGCCGACCCCTACATTATCAGTGTAGTGCTCTAACCAACTGAGCTACGAGACTGTTTTCAACATGTATAAAAAAGTATATCCCCTGACTTAATTTTACAAGGGAAATACAAAGATACACTTTTTTTTGATATAAATCGTTTTTTTGTGAAAAAAAGTTAAAATTATTTTTCTGAATTTTTCCTATCTTATTGTGTATCAATAAAATAAAAATTTTAACAAAAAAAAAGAATTTTAACAAAAAAGTAAAGCACTTACTCATTGAGCCATCGAAAAGCCATATAACTCATCACGGCAGGGGCAATTTGCAGTGCATTTTCGTTGATATTAAAATTGGGTGTGTGAAGATTGCAATCTATGCCGTCTATTTTTGTTCCTACTCGGTAAAAAACAGACGGAAAATGATGAGAATAATATGCAAAATCTTCTGCCGTCATGCGATGTTTTAGAGTTAAAACGTTTTCTTTTCCCAGCATTTCTTGGGCAATTTTTTGCATTTTCAGCGTAGAATTTTCATCATTTATGAGTACAGGATAACCTTTTTTTATATTTGTAATTGCATTTCCATTTCGAGCGGTGGCAATGCGGTTAGCAATATTTTCAATTTGTTTGTGTGCATTTGTTCGCCATGCTTCGTCAAAAGTTCTAAAAGTGCCTGCCAAATCCACTTTTTGAGGCACAATATTGGTCGCCCCTTTGCCTTCAATTTGCCCGAAAGTAAGCACTGACGGAACATTTTGGGGTGCATAATTTCGGCAAAAATGCTCCAATTCGAGCAAAATTTCAGCCGCAATCAACAACGGATTGATAAATGTATCTTCGAGTGCCGCATGTCCCGCTTTGCCATAAATTGTTAGATAAATCTCATCTGTTGAAGCCATATAAATACCTGATTTTAAGCCAATTGCACCTGTTTTGATTTCAGGCGACACATGACATCCTAACATTAAATCTATTTTGGGATTTTCCAAAACACCACACTGTAATAACTCAAACGCTCCGCCGGGAAATTGCTCTTCCGAAGGCTGAAAAATTAGACGCACATTGCCCGAAAATTCATTCTTTAACAAATTTAAAATACGTGCCACCGTGAGCAAAGATGCAGTATGAACATCGTGTCCGCAAGCGTGCATCACATTGTCAATGAGCGATTTATACACAACATCATTATTTTCTTTAATCGGCAACGCATCCATATCCGCTCTCAGTGCGATAGTTTTAGTTTGACCTTCTTTTTGACCTTCTTTTTGACCTTCAATAAGTGCAATTATAGCATTGTTATTCAGTGCTTTATAAGATTTTATACCGTAATTTTCCAATGTCTGAAAAACATAATCGGCAGTAGGCTGCTCATGCCCCGAAAGGTCGGGATGTTGGTGTATATAGCGTCTAATTTTTATAGTATCTTGCAAAAATTGAGAGGCTAAATGGACGATTTTTTGTTGAATATCTTCCATTTTTTCATTTTTTTTTTACACGAAATTTATCAAAACATAATTCCTGCTTTGAGACCTGCAAACATATACATTCCGTTAGCATTTGTATTGACTAACAATGATTTAATACGTTGAGGCGGCGTGCCATCATAATATCGCAAACTTGTTTCTTGCACTTTGGCAAAAGCAGTGATAACCAATGCTGCATTTCGGCTCACGGAGGCTTTAAATCCAAAGCCTAACTCGCCCATAAAGCCGGACGTTGAGCCTTGAATTACATAATCCGAAGAATTGCCCTTAAGTTTGTAAGGAATGGAGGTTATATTCCAATGGTTGGCAAACCCTAAATTGACATACCAATGCGGGGCAAAATTAGTTTTCATCAAACTGCCACGCACGTCCAAATAAATAGGTACAAACGCATTTTTAACTGTCCAATACTCAAAATTTAAACCGATTCCCAATGCAATATAAGGCGAGAACTGAAAGCCCATAAATTGAGACACCGAAATGACAGGAATATTTGCCGTTGTAGTGTTCTTAATTTCATACTCTTCACCCGGCACCACATTATATGGAAACCGATGAACTCCATGTGCGAATGCTACACTTGTTATAAACAAAGGTCCCTGCTCTCTTACCTGCGGATTTAATTGCCCATATACTTTGCTACTTGTGAGCAAAACCGCACCTATTGCTATGCTAAAAAATATTTTTTTGCCTTTCATAATTGCTACTTCTGTTTTTTATAAAAAATCAAATTACGTATTTAGGTTTTACAAAGATACACTTTTTTTTGAGTTGAAAGTTGAAAGTTGAAAATCGGCTTTATTGCGCAGCCATCCGCTATAATGAAAAGATAAACCCATACAGCAATAATCTCAATAATAAAGATGAGAAATCCATTCTTTCAGTGCTGCATAGTCGCTTTGAGGGTATTTTGCGCCTATAACTTCAACTATTTTGGCAGCCATTCGAGACGCGATTCTGCCACAACTTCTAATGTCTAAACCATTGAGATACCCATACAAAAAGCCTGCTGCATATAAATCTCCGGCGCCGGTGGTATCTATTGCCTGTGCGGTGAAAGCGTTAATAAATTGCTTTTGGTCGCCTGTTTTTATCCACGACCCTTCTGCACCTGCTTTGACAATCGCAACGGGGCACATTTGAGCAATTCTATCCACTGCTTCTTCGGGGGCTGCCCCCACGAATGCCAATGCTTCTGCTTCGTTAGCAAACACAATATCAGCACATTCCGATACAAGAATTTGCAAAAAATCCAAATTTTCTTCTACAATATTATAACTTGCTAAATCTAAGGCAATTATCAATCCTTTTTGCCTTGCGATAGAAACTGCTTTTTCTATCAATTTGTGATTGTGCAACAAATATCCTTCTAAATACAAAATATCGCCAATTTGTAGCGCATTTTCGTCAATATCAGATGGTTCCAAAGTGGCAGCAGCACCTAAAAAAGTTGCCATTGTACGTTCTCCGTCCGGCGAAATCAATGAAGTACAAAATCCGGACATACTATCGCTTTTGACCAAAAAAGGAGTTACTCCACAGGCTTCTAAATCCGCCAAAAAAGCCTCTCCATAACGGTCATTTCCTATTTTACCGATAAATGCTGTTTTTATCCCCAAAAGTGCTAATCCACAAATTGTATTCGCCGCCGAACCGCCGGAACACATTTTAGACTCCAATCCACTTGTATATTGAGACAATTTTTGGGCAAATTCAAAATCTATCAGTTGCATACTCCCTTTTGGTAAATGATGCTCTGTTAAAAAATCATCACTCTCCAAACGAATCAACTCATCCACTAAGGCATTCCCTATTCCAATTATTCTTTTCATAAATAAATAATAAAAAAAAGCCGAAATTTGCTCGGCTTATACTGCTCCCCCTGCTGGACTTGAACCAGCGACCCTCTGATTAACAGTCAGATGCTCTAACCAACTGAGCTAAGGAGGAATGTGTTATACATCCATAAATCGTTAACCCTTTTACAAAGATAGCATTTTTTTTCATATCTTTTTCATTTTTTCAAAAAAAAATGCAACTTTTTTTTTTCGCATTTCAACCCAAAATATTTGTAATTTATTGATTATTAAGTGTTTATGAAAATAACGCAAACAAAAATAAAATTAAAAAACAACAAAATTTACTTTTGAAAGCGACAAAATGGCATATTTTATGACAAAATGACATAATTCGTCCGTAAAATATTGAAAATAAATGTATTATATGAACTCTCAATGTAAATGGCTTGAAAATGATAACATTACTGCAAAAAGGATATACATTATTTCAACAAAAAACGGGAACATTTTGCCTACTTGCGAACAAATAAGCAAAATATTCCCCAAAAACAATTCAATAATATGTGTGTCTTTTACTTGAGAATATTCAATTCTTTGCCAATTTTAACGAAAGCGTTAATGGCAGTGTCGAGGTGTGTTTTTTCGTGGGCAGCAGAAAGTTGTACGCGTATCCGTGCTTGGTCTTTTGGAACAACAGGGTAACTGAACCCGATAACATAAATGCCCTCATTGAGCAGTTTTTCAGCAAATTTACCTGCCAAAGCCGCATCATATAACATTACTGCACAAATGGCTGATTGAGTGGGTTTTATGTCAAATCCTGCCTCTTTCATTTTGGCAATAAAATAATCGGTATTTTCATGCAATTTGTCCTGTAATTCGTTGGTAGAGTCCATCAATTCAAACATGCGTATGCCTGCTGCAGCCACCATTGGCGGAATAGAATTGGAGAACAAATACGGACGCGAACGCTGACGCAAAAGTTCAATTATTTCTTTTTTGCCTGTTGTAAAACCACCAATTGCACCTCCAAATGCTTTTCCAAGCGTACCTGTAATAATTTCAACTTTACCTCTGCAATTGTGGAGTTCGGTAACACCGCGACCTGTTTTTCCAACCACGCCTGCCGAATGACTTTCGTCTACCATTACCATTGCGTCATATTTTTCAGCCAACTGCAAAATTTTATCCATTGGAGCAACATTTCCGTCCATAGAAAAAACGCCATCGGTAACAATGAGCCTAAATCTGCATTTTTGGGCGTCTTGCAATTGTTTTTCGAGGTCAGCCATGTCAGCATTGGCATATCTGAATCTTTGCGCCTTGCACAATCTTACACCGTCAATGATAGAGGCATGATTGAGAGCGTCCGAAATGATAGCATCTTCTTCGGTCAGCAAAGGTTCAAATACACCGCCATTAGCGTCAAAACAGGCAGCATATAAAATGGTGTCTTCTGTTCCAAAAAAGTTGGCAATTTTGGCTTCCAACTCTTTGTGTAAGTCGGACGTGCCACATATAAACCGAACCGAAGCCATGCCATAAGCCCTCTCTTTCAGGCAATTGATAGCCGCCTCAACTAATTGTGGATTATTGGCTAATCCCAAATAATTATTGGCACAAAAATTTAATACTTCTTTGCCTGTATTGACTTTAATTTGCGAATACTGAGGCGAAACTAAAATACGTTCTTCTTTGTAAGTACCTGATTGTCTGATACTTTCTATTTCTTCTTTAAGATGTTTTTGAAATTTATTATACATTGATTCTTAATCTATATTTTTTATGCTGATTGATAAAATACAAAAATACACAAATTTTTCAATTAAAAATTAAAAAATAAAAAATAAGCCCTTTTTTTATTTTTATTAAGAATTGACAAAAAGGTGTATCTTTGCATTTTAATATAGTACATAAAAGCGGAATATGAAAGGGAACACACGTACAAATATGAACAGAATACAGAAATTATTAGCAGAATGGCGAGCCGCGCAGCCGATTAAGCCCGACTTGCAACATCGTATGGACCAGTCGTTTATGATTGACTTCAACTACAACTCAAACCACCTCGAAGGCAACACCCTGACCTACGGGCAGACACGACTGCTGCTACTCTTCGGCAAAATAAAGGGCGAGGCGCTGATGCGCGACTGCGAAGAGATGAAAGCCCACAACGTTGGCTTGGAGATGATGAAAATTGAGGCGTTAGACCGCGAGCGTCCGCTGTCGGAATCGTTTATCCGCGAACTCAACAGCACTATCCTTGCGGGCGACTTCTTCAAAGTAAGCAGCGACGGGCAGTCGAAATACAAAATCCATACCGGCGTTTACAAGACCCGCCCCAACTCCGTCATCACCCCGTCCGGCGAGATGTTCGACTATGCCTCGCCCGAAGAGACGCCCTCGATGATGGGCGACCTTGTCAGGTGGTACAACGACGCAGAGCAGGCAGCCCGCCTCACGCCCGTCGAACTCGCCGCACTCTTCCACTACCGCTACATCCGCATCCACCCCTTCGAAGACGGCAACGGACGCATAGCCCGCCTGCTCGTCAACTACATCCTCCTGCGGCACGGATACCCGATGATTGTGATACTCAACTCCGACCGCCGCCACTACCTCGATGTTTTGGGACAGTGCGACGACGCCGTTGGTAGAGAACCTTACAAAGGCGCTGACGCCACTTTGGAACAGATAAAACCTTTTGTGGACTACATCGCCGAATATGTGGTGAGGAAAATTCAGTTTGCGTTAGACACGCTTGCCGAAATCAATGCAGGTTTCCATAACGACTTTGTCGAAACCGACAATAAAGAGGTCAAAGGTGAGGACGCTTCCAAAGTCAGCAATATGGACTATCGTCTGATTGAAGAACTGAAATTCAAACCAAGTATCACAGCCGCCGAACTCGCTAAAATGCTAAATAAGAGCGAAATAACAATAAAACGGTATCTTAAAAATCTGCAAAAAACAGGTAAACTCGAAAGAATCGGTTCTGATAAAACAGGTACTTGGAAAGTTATTTTATAAAATGATACTGTAAAATGATACTGTAAAAATTGATGAGTATGTACTCAGAATACAAGAAGTTATATGTAAAGTTAGGTATAAATCTATTGGCACCGTTTTTGGCACCATTCGTGGCACCGTTTGTTACTTAAAAAATGTCCCCATAAATGTTCCTTAAAAAAATGATACTGCAAAATATTCCTTGCAAAATGCCACAACTCTCACTGCCGAAAAGATAAAGTAAAAAGCAGGTGGGCTTTTTGATAAAAGGTTTCCGACCTTTTGGGGAAATTCATTTTACTGCTTTCATTTCAAAATATTTTTGCGGCGATTAAACCTACTACTAAAAACCGTAAAAATCTGCCAATGAGCATCATAACAAAAACAGGTGCCGGCTTAATTCTCAAAAATCCTAATGATAAAGAAATCAAATCTCCCACAAACGGTAGCCATGAAACAAGGGCGGCAAAGACCCCGAATTTCTTTACTTTTTGCTGAAATTGTTCTACTTGTTGTTTGCTTTTTTTGAAATATTTTTCTAACCATTCCCATTTGCCCAAATATCCCAAGCCATAGGTGGTCAAACCGCCTAAAAAATTGCCCGCAGTGGCGACAAAAATACAAGTCCAAACGTCTCCTTTTATGGCGATTAAGCCTGTTAAGACTACATCAGAACTCAATGGAACAATGGTCGAGGCTAAAAATGAAACCAAAAATAACCCCAAATATCCTAATTTGATAAACGTTTCCATAAATTATTTATTTTCAGATATTTGTGGTGCAGATTGTTGAGCAAATTTCTTTTTGGCGGCATAAATACTTGCATTGATGTCAAAACCTATCAGTAAAAATATGGCATTGAGATAAATATACATTGTCAAAATCAAAATTGTACCCAAAGAACCGTAAAGGAGGTTGTAATGTGTCCAATTTTTGATATAAAAACTAAATCCTACACTTGTTGCTACTATCAAAAAAGCCGCCACTTTTGCTCCTACCGAAAAGAAAGTGAAGGCTTTGCGGTCGGTGATTGCCATTTTGTACAAAAAAGATATAATTAACAAAGCCATTAACAATTCTATCCCCAATCGTAACACATAAAGTCCATAATAAAATATGTGTGAAATGGTTGTGCTTTGAGTAGCAATAAAATTCAGCAAATTACCGCCCAATGCGACCAGTCCTACCAAAACAATGAGCATTAAGCCGACAATGAGCAAAATAAATAATGAATGTAGCCTGATTTTAAATGAATTGTAACGGTCAAAATTGTGAAAAGAGTGCGTAAAAGCCGTCAGCAAACTGTTAATTCCATTGGTGGCAAAATAAAGGGATAACAAAAATCCAAGCGACAAAAGATTGCCTTTGCGTTGTTTGACAATGTAGGTAACAGTGGGGTCAATTACGTTCCAAACTTCTGTGGGGATAATATTTTTCAATAAGTCCAACAAATCGGTTTGAAAATTCGCAGACGGAATATAAGGAATAATGGTAAAAGCAAACAATAAAAGCGGAAACAAAGCCGTCAAAAAATTGAATGCAACTGCGGCGGCACGCTCGGTGATATATCCTTTTTTTAATCCCTCAAAAAACAGTCCCCCAACATGATAGAGAGATAACCCTTGCAGTCCGGGCAAAGTAATTGTTTTTGAGAAAGATATTAACCGAATAATTAAATATTTTATCTTTTTATAGAAATATTTTCCTGCTATTGATAATCTGTTCATTCTATTCAAAAATGCAAAGATAGCACTTTTTCTTAAATAAAAATTAAAAATTGAAAATTGGAAATTGTCAGGCATTGGCATGCTTTCCCCAAAAAAGAGCGAAAGGTGAAAAATAATTGTCAATTGTTTAATATCATAACAAATTCTTTCCAAAATGGCTACACTCTAACTTTCTATTTTCAATTTTTCAACCTTTTTCTTAATTTTTAATTTTTAATTTTTAATTGGAAAAAAGGTGTATTTTTGCAAAATGCAGGAAAAAAGAAACTGTTTTGTAAATCAATATTTATGTATTTAAAAAAGTTTATTATCTGTTTGAGCGGATTGTTTTGGATATTGTTGGGGGTAAAATTTTGTGAGGCACAAAGCACACAAAATGTTAACAAAGAGCCTCTTACAAGAATATTATTTATCTTTGATGCCTCCAATTCCATGTGGGGGACATGGCAAAGCGATAAAAAAATACATATTGCAAATCGCTTGTTAAGCAAAATGATAGATAGTCTTGAAAATTATGATAATTTGGAATTGGCATTGCGGGTGTATGGACATCAATACGATTTTCGGCAAAATGATTGTTCAGACACCAAATTGGAAGTGCCTTTTGCAGCCAATAATTTTGACAAAATTAAACAAAAATTACGCACCATTACACCCAAAGGCATGACACCCATTAGTTTATCATTACAAGCCTGTGCTGCGGATTTTCCGACTACCGAAAATTGCCGAAATATAGTTATTTTGATTACGGACGGCATAGAAGAGTGTTTATCAGACCCTTGCGAGGTCTCCAAGTCGCTGCAAAGTAAAGGCATTATTCTCAAACCGTTTATTATTGGTATTGGGGCTGATTTCAGCAAAAATTTGGAATGTGCAGGACAATATTTGGACGCCGGCAGTGAAATTTCTTTTGATAATGCTCTGGGAATTGTTATTCAACAAATTTTTAATAAAACAACAGCACAAGTTAATTTACTCGATGCCAATGGATTGCCGACAGAGAGCAATGTAAATATGACTTTTTTTAACGACATTAGCCATGAAGTAAAATATCGATATATTCATACTTTCAATCCGCGTGGATTACCTGATACATTGTACCTTGACCCTATGGTAGAATATGGTTTAAAAGTGCATACCATACCGCCGGTTGAGGTACATGGCATTCAATTAACGGCAGGCAAACATACCATTATTCCTGTCGATGTGCCACAGGGGAATTTATTGGTTCGCATTGCTCCCAAAAGCAACAAATACCAAAATGTTCCCATATTGGTTAGAGAATCAGGGAAATCCGAAATTATCAATGTACAATATTTTTATAAAGCGGATAAATATTTGACAGGAAAATATGATATAGAAATTTTGTGTTTGCCGCGACTAAAAATGCGAAATATTTCTATCAGTCAAAGTTATACAACGGCAATAGAACTGCAAAGTCCCGGTATTGCGGTGATTAAAAAAAATGAACTTGGATTTGGCAGTTTATATCACATCAATGAAGGAAAAGATGAATGGATTTACAACCTCAGAGAGGAAGATATACAGGAGTCCATTCTTTTACAGCCGGGCAAATATCGCATATTGTTCCGCAAAAATAGAGAATATCAAACTATCAATACAAGAGAAGTTGTTTTTACAATTAAATCGGACGAAACAACAAATGTAATAATTCCACGTTAACGTAATTTAAATAATCTTTTTTTAATGGAAAATAAGGAGAATAAGAAGAATAAAAAGGAAAGACCTGTAATCAACAATGTGCTTATCACAGACGCAGGAGCACAAGGGATGAGCATTGGCAAAGTAGAAAAGAAGGTAATTTTTGTGCCTTTTGGGGTGCCGGGGGATATAGTAGATGTACAAATAATGCATTCAAAAAGGGCATATTTTGAGGGTAAAATTTGCAATATTGTTCAACCTTCGGCATATAGAACGGACGCAGTTTGTCGGTATTTTGGTACTTGTGGCGGCTGTAAATGGCAAAATATGAGTTACACTAAACAATTGTTTTACAAGCAAAAAATAGTCAAAGATAATTTTCATCGTTTAGGGAAATTCCCTTTTCCTCCACTTGAGCCGATTATTGCCTCCAAAGCCGTTTTTTCCTATCGTAATAAAATTGAATACAGTTTTGCCGATAAAAAGTGGCTTACAAGTGAGGAAATTAGCCAAACAGAAATGGAAATACCCAGAACAAACGCTTTAGGTTTTCATTTGCCCAATATTTTTGATAAAGTGTTGGATATTGAATATTGTCATTTGCATGATGCGACCGGCAACAATGTTCGTAATGCAGTGAGAGAGTTTGCATTAGAAAAAGGTATTACTTTTGCCAATATCCGCAGTCATTCGGGGCTTTTGCGTAATTTGATTATTCGCTCTACAACCATCGGCGATATTATGGTGATATTGGTAGTTCGCTGTTTTAATGAGCAAGCGGAGTCCGTATTGCAATTTATTGTGGATACTTTTCCCGAACTGACCTCCGTAATGTACATTGAAAACAGCAAATACAATGACAGTATTCATGATTTGCAGGCTCATACTTTTGCAGGAAAAGATTTTATGACCGAAAAAATGGGCGATTTGGAGTTTAAAATAGCCCCATTAGCATTTTTTCAAACTAATTCACAACAAGCATACAAACTTTATCAAACGCTGCTTACAATGGCAGATGCAAAGCCGGAAGATGTTGTGTATGACCTATATACGGGTACAGGTACTATTGCTCTTTTTGTGGCTAAAAGTGTAAAAAAAGTGATTGGAATTGAGTATATAGAGTCCGCTATCGAAAGTGCCAAAGAAAATGCAACTCTTAACGGAATTACAAATGCAGATTTTTATGCAGGAGATACTTTGCACATTTTAACAGACGAATTTATTGCACAAAATGGTGAGCCAAACATCGTTATCACCGACCCGCCAAGAGGCGGTATGCACTACAAAGTGATTGAACGATTGCTCAAAATGTCGCCCTCAAAAATTGTTTATGTTAGTTGTAATCCTGCTACACAAGCCAGAGATATTGCTTTGCTTGCAGAAGATTATAAAGTAACCAAAGTACAGCCTGTCGACATGTTCCCACATACTCAACACGTTGAAAATATAGCCCTATTAGAAAAGAAAGATGAAAATGATGAATAAAAATACACTACTGTCCGCTTAAAATTTTTTAATTTTTAATTGATAAATTTGTGTATCTTTGCAAAAATAAAAATATATAATGTATTATAATGATTTATCCATTTATTTTTAAGACTATTTTTAGAGACAAAATTTGGGGAGGCGACAAAATAAAATCTGTTTTGGGGAAGGAGTTTTTTCCACTGCCTAATTGCGGAGAAACGTGGGAAATATCGGGTTTGGAAGACTTTCCAAGCGAACTTTCCAATGGATTTTTAGCAAAAAATACACTGCCTGAATTGGTGGAAGTTTATATGGGTGATTTGGTAGGGGAAAAAGTTTTTGACAAATATGGCAACAATTTTCCACTTTTAATAAAATTTATTGATGCTGCCGATAGGCTTTCTTTACAAGTGCATCCTAATGACGAATACGCTCAAAAACAAGGATTTACAAATGGAAAAACAGAAATGTGGTATATTTTGGCTGCCGAAAAAAATGCAAATATCAATATCGGATTTAAAGAGCCTGTAAATCAAAATATTATAGAAAAACACATCAAAAATGGAACATTAGAAAAGATTTTAAATGAAATTCCTGTCCATGCAGGGGATGCCTTTTTTATTCCTGCGGGGACAGTGCATGCCATAGGAAAAGGTATTTTATTGGCTGAAATTCAACAATCTGCGGATTTGACTTATCGTTTGTATGATTATAACCGAAAGGATAAAAACGGACTTTTGAGAGAACTGCATATTGAGGACGCTTTGCAATCTATTGATTATCATAGTGTTAGCAATTCAAAAATCACTTATCGCAAACAAAAAAATCAAACTTCCAACATCCTCACTTGTCCGCAATTTGTGGTCAATTACATGGATTTTGATGTCAATGTGGAAAAAATATACGCCGATGTGGACTCGTTTGTTATCTACATTTGCACAGAGGGCGGTGTGCATTTGCAGACAACAGATAATGAACTTTGCATCCACAAGGGAGACTGCGTTTTGTTGCCCGCCATTTATGAACAAGTAACGCTTTCACCGGAGCCTCGCTGTGAATTATTAGAAGTTTATATGCCTTAAATTTACTTTTTTGATATGAAACTTTACGCATGGATAGGTATAATTTGTTTTTTTTCGACCACTGTTTTGGCTGCAAATGAGCCACTTACAGTCGGCGGACGCGTCAAAGGCATGTCTAATATTTCGGTATCTGTTGTAGATTTTTGGTCAATTGCCAACAATCCGGCTGTGATGCCGTTTTATGGCAAATTATCGGTCGGCATTGCTTACGAAAATAGATTTTTACTCAAAGAAACCTCCAATGCGGTTTTTGGCATGTCCATTCCGGCAGGAAAAGCGGGAGCATTTGGATTTTGCATGAACCATTTTGGAGGCAACAATTACGGACAATTCAATGCAGGATTGTCTTATTCGCTCTCGTTTGCCAAAGTTTTTTCTTTTGGCTTGAAATTCAATTACTTAATGGAACATTTTGGTTCTTCGGAATATCCTGCACGTCATGGATTTACGTTTGACGTGGGCATGTACGGACAGGTAACGCCACAGTTTTCATTAGGTTTTTTTGTGAGCAATCCTGCGCGATTGAGAATGCAAACTTACAATGACATCAAAGAATATTTGCCTACTGTTTTTCGTTTGGGGGCAGGCTATAAATTTGGGCAAAAATTCCTTTTAGCCGCAGAATTGGAAAAGAATTTAGAAGCCCGAATGCAAGGCAATTTGGGAGCAGAATACGTTTTTGCAGATTATTTATCCATTAAAGCGGGTTTGCGAGTGCCTGATTTTCAATTTACAGTCGGAATTGGAACAAAATTTAAGGGTTTATCAATTGATTTTGCCTCCACTTATCAACTGCAATTAGGCTATTGTCCGCAAATTTCTTTGCATTACGATATAAAATAAACAACATTGATAATCAAACAAATATCCCGACTTCGATGGTCTTGACATTTTGATAAAAATTTAACTACTTGATTATCCGTATTTTATATTTTTTTAGAAACGGTTTTTTGAAATGTAATGCCCCCGCAAATCGTCATGTGCTGATACTCTTTTGTTTACAAATTGAAACCATCTAAGTCAGGATGATTTTAAAATTGTTTGAAATGTGATTTTCGTATGATTTACAGGATTTGCATGATTATTTTATGATTGTAAAGACGTTGCACGCAACGTCTCTACCTTCCCCTTGTCTGAACTGTGATTTAGAATGATTTGTATGATTTTCAAGACTTTTTTATAAAACAATAAAAACCCTTATTTATCAAAGCACCCTTATAGCCCAAAAAAATAACCCCACCATTACCCTTATTTTTCTTGTTAATAAGGGAAATCACACAAATCAAAAAAATCATACGAAAATCAGCGGTTCAGACAATTTTAAAATCACATCAATCATACGAAAATCATAGTTCAGACAATATAAGTAAAGACGTTGCACGCAACGTCTCTACACTCTACACTCTACACTCTACACTCTACACTCTGCACTCTACACTCTGGAATAAAATCAAAAGTTCAGACAAGTTTTATAAAACATTGATTATCAATTAAATAACTCAAAAAAAATGCACCTCAAAAACATCGCAAAAAAGTGTATAAAACATTGATTATCAAATTTTTATGCTAATTTTTTCAAAAAAATATTTTTTGCATATTTAGACCCAAAATTTGTCGCTTTTTTGGGGTGGTCTTTGGCTTGTAACTGTCTGATTATCAGTGAGTTTGAAAAAATGGGACATTTTTTCTTGAAAATGGGACATTTTTTGAAAAATTTATATTAAATTGAGTATCAATAAATTATATGCATTTTTCAAAAAAATCAAAA
>JAISTU010000019.1 GCA_031272415.1 Bacteroidales bacterium
AAAACGTTTAATTTATTTTTTTAAATTACAGTAAGAAATATAGATGAAAATAATAAAAAAATTAAGCCTATTGGCATTGATTGTAGTGTGTGTTGGTACAACACAAGCACAAAAAAGTAAGAAGAAAGTGCTTGAAACGGAAATGGACTCGGTGTCTTACGTTTTAGGGACTAAAATTGGTGAATTTTACTCTTCTCAAAAAGATGTTACTTTCACTTTGGAGGCTTTGTTAGCCGGTGTTGAGGATGCTTTTAAACATCAAAATCTCAAAATCAGTCCTGCACATGGGGACTCTTTGATGCAAAATTTTGAAATGAAAATGAGAATGGCACAACAACAAAAAATGGATGAAGAAGCAGCCGTAAATATTGCTGCCGGTCAAAAAATTCTCGAAGCAAACAGAAAATTGAAAGACATCCATGAAACGGCAAGCGGATTGCAGTACCAAATCATTAAAGAAGGTACAGGCAAACAGCCTATTGCGACCGACAAAGTAAGAGTTCATTATGTAGGAATGCTTTCGGATGGCACCATTTTTGACTCCTCCCGCAGTCGAGGACAAGACATCACTTTTGGGTTAAATCAAGTCATTCGTGGCTGGACAGAAGGTTTACAATTGATGAAAGAGGGTGCTGTTTACAAATTTTGGATACCTGCCCATTTGGGCTATGGTAATCAATCGCAAGGCAATATTCCTCCCGGCTCGTTGTTGATTTTTGAGGTCGAATTGTTTGAGGTAAATCCTTCGGCACAGCAATAGTCTGATGGTCAAATTTGAGCGTTATCAACTGCCCAACGGATTAACTGTCATTTTGCACAAAGATACAGCCACTCCGTTGGTGGCAGTCAATATTGCGTACAATGTAGGCTCGCGGGACGAAAATCCGCAGCATACAGGCATGGCGCATCTGTTTGAGCATTTGATGTTTGGTGGCTCTATCAATATTCCCAAATATGACACTCCTTTGGAAAATGCAGGTGGCGAAAATAACGCCTTCACGACTACTGATATTACAGATTATTATCTCACTTTGCCGGCGCAAAATATTGAAACTGCATTGTGGCTGGAGTCCGACAGGATGAAATCGTTGGCATTTTCCAAAAAAAGTCTTAAAAATCAGAAAGATGTTGTTGTTGAGGAATTTAAACAGTCCTATCTCAATCAGCCTTACGGAGATGCTATGTTATTGCTCAAACCGCTTGCATATCAAGTACATCCATATCAATGGAACACTATTGGGAAAGAAATTTCACATATAGAAAAAACGACTATGGAGGATGTAAAAGCGTTTTTTGGCACTTTTTATTGTCCTGCCAATGCCGTTTTGTCAATTGCGGGGAATTTTGATACAAAAAAAGTGAAATATTTGATTGAAAAATGGTTTTCAGACATTGCAGGAGGGACTTTGTATAACCGAAATTTACCGCAAGAGCCGCCACAAACAGCAGGTCGATTTGCCCACACAAGCAACAAAGTACCGGTAGATCGCCTTTTTAAAGCCTTTAAAATGTGCAAAAGGAACGATAAAGAATACTATTGTGTTGATTTACTGTCAGATATACTTTCCAATGGAAAATCTTCACGCTTGCAAAAAAATCTGATAATGGATAAGAAAATTTTCACCTCCGCAAGTACATATTTAACTGAAACTGTGGATGCAGGCTTGTTAATTTTTACGGGTAATCCGGCAGACGGCATCAGTTTGCAAGACGCAGATGCCGAATTAACAAAAGAATTAGACAAATTATCTTCGCAAATGGTAAGTGATTTTGAATTGGAAAAAGTAAAAAATAAAATGTATACCATATTGTATTACAATGAGTTAAGCATACAAGACAAAGCCATGAATTTAGCCATTGCTCAAACATTTTCCGATGCCGAAGATATTAATCATGAATTTGAAAATTATCAATCCGTAACGCCCGAAAACATAACCCAACAAGCAGAAAAAGTGCTCAACCCCAATGTCTGTTCAACACTGTACTACAAAATTAGAGTGTAGAGTGCAGAGTGCAGATTTTTTTTCCCAAAAAACAATATTTTTTTTCAAATTTATTTTTCAATTAAAAAAAAGTGTAATTTTGTATTTTTGATAAACGTTGTATAAAGATGAATTTTGTAGAAGAATTACAATGGAGAGGAATGGTGCATGATATTATGCCCGGAACGTCCGAAATGCTTGAAAAAGAGAAAGTTTCAGCCTACGTTGGGATAGACCCTACGGCAAACTCTTTGCATATTGGACACTTAGCGGGCGTGATGATGCTTACTCATTTGCAAGCCTGTGGGCATAAGCCGATAGCCCTTTTAGGCGGTGCAACGGGCATGATTGGAGACCCGTCCGGAAAATCTCAAGAAAGAAACTTGCTTTCAGAAGAAACCTTGAGATACAACGAAGGACGGATTAAACAACAATTGGAGAAATTTTTGGATTTTTCACCCCAAAACCCCAATGCTGCCGTTTTGGTCAATAATTATGATTGGATGAGCCGTTTTTCATTTTTATCATTCATTAGAGATATAGGTAAACATCTCACTGTCAATTACATGATGGCAAAAGATTCGGTAAAAAAACGGCTTTCCGGCGAGGGAGAAGGTATGTCTTTTACAGAATTTTCTTATCAATTGGTGCAAGGATATGACTTTTATTATTTGTATCAAAATCACAATTGTAAATTGCAAATGGGAGGCTCTGATCAATGGGGAAATATCACCACAGGAACAGAATTGATTAGAAGAAAGGCTGGTGGTGTGGCTTTTGCACTCACTTGTCCTTTGATTACCAAATCTGACGGTAGCAAATTCGGAAAAACTGAAAGCGGAAATATTTGGCTCGACCCACAAAAAACTTCTGCTTACGCTTTTTATCAATTTTGGCTGAATTGCTCGGACGAAGACGCAAAAAAATACATCAAAATATTTACGCTTTTATCACAGAAAGAAATAGAAATACTTGAAAATCAGCATAATGCAGAGCCTCATTTAAGAATTTTGCAAAAAGAATTAGCCAAAGATTTGACCATCAGAGTACATTCACTTTCGGATTATGAGGCTGCCATTTCTGCAAGTGAAATTTTGTTTGGAAAAGGGACTGCCGAAAGTTTATCAGCCTTGTCGGAAGAGATGTTTTTGTCTGTTTTTGAGGGAGTTCCGCACTTTACCATTGAGCGTCAAAAATTAGAAAACGGCATCGAATTGATTGCTTTGTTGAGTGATGAAACATCTATTTTTGAATCAAAAAGCGAAATCCGTAGAATGTTGAAAGACAATGGATTATCAGTTAATAAACAAAAAATAGCAGAAAATATAGTCATAAATAGCCATTTTTTAATCAATAATCGACATTTATTGGTACAAAAGGGCAAAAAAAATTATTTTGTAATTTCAGTTAAAGATTAAAACATATAAGTAAGATGAAAAGTATAGCATTATTAGTTGTAATATGTATGTTGGCGGGATTGCCTGCGGTGAACGCATTGGACTATCAATTGTATAAAAAGCCGCCCCAAAAAGGGTCTGTTTCATGTGTCAAAGGGACAAGATATGTGCATGAAGGTGCCCGTCCGATGATGCCCAGTCACGGCGGACGTGAAAGAATGGCACAAGGCATTGAAGGTAAGAAAGTTACATTCGGCTTTGATATTGGGGCAGGTGTAAGTATGTTGGATGCAGCCTCGCGTGAAAAAGCACCTTTTGGAGGCAAATTCAATGTTTTTGTATATGGATTGTTGCCTCATACGAAGACATTTGCCATCGGTTTTGAAGGCGGTGCAATTCTTATGTTTGCCAATTCACAAAAATTCAGAGAAACGTTAGTCGCCACAGGTAGAGATAGAACTCCTACTGTAAATCAATCAGTTATGGGGTCTGTAGGTGATTGGCTAATACCTACTGCACAAATCAGTTTTATGGGTAATTTTCATCCGTTGCAGCGGTTTAATGTGCAAGTGAAGGTAAATATTGGCGGTGCGTTGGCGATAGTTCCCCGCTACAATGCCGATTATGTTATAGAAAATATGCTTTCTGACGGCTCGTATGAGTTAGTGAGAACAAAATATAGATATGAAACGGGCATGCGTCCGGGCATTTCGGCTACTATTGGGACAAAAATGCTTTATGCATTAGGTGCTCACTCCGAATTTGGAGCCGGAATTGATTGGACATATATCAGATTTAATTACACAAAAATGCAAATGTTGCCCTTGTCGGAAGCCAATACGCCTACCGTTACAAGCGTGCTTTCTCAATTTGGATTTTTGGATTTACACATAGGTTTTGCCTTTAATTTTTAATAAAAAAATATAGATAAATAAATCATTCTTATATGAATAACGCAGTTTTTAAATTTAGAGAACCAAAGAATGAACCCGTTAAGCAATATGCAAAGGGTTCCATTGAGAGAAAACTTTTAGAAGAAGAGTTAAACCGTCAGTACAATATGCAGGTAGAAATACCACTGATTATTGGCGGACAGGAAATCAAAACAGGTCAGTTGGGGAAAGTAGTAATGCCTACCGAACATAAGCATGTTTTGGCGACCTATCACAAATGTACGGAAAAAGAGGTTAAAATGGCTATCAAAGCCGCCATGACCGCCCGTCAACAATGGGCTGAAATGCCGTGGATAGACCGTTGCAGCATTATTATGCGTGCCGCTGAACTGTTTGCGACTAAATACCGTTACGTATTGAACGCCGCATGCATGCTCGGACAAGCAAAAAATGCGTTTCAGGCTGAAATAGACTCGGCTTGTGAATCCATTGATTTTATGCGATTTAACCCCTATTTTGCTGCACAAATTTATGAGGAACAGCCTCTCTCTTGCGAAGGTTGCATTAACCGCATGGAGTACCGTCCTATGGAAGGTTTTGTGTACACAATAACTCCTTTCAATTTTACGGCTATTGCGGTCAATTTGAATATCAGTCCTGTACTGATGGGCAATGTTACGGTTTGGAAACCTGCTACAACTTCTTTATTGTCAAGTTATTATGCAATGAAGATATTACAAGAAGCGGGCGTTCCGGACGGAGTTATTAACTTTTTACCGGGTTCAGGCTCTGTCATTAGCAATGTTGTGTTGAAAGACCCCGATTTTGGCGGTATCCATTTTACCGGCTCAACAGAAGTTTTTAATAATTTTTGGGCAACAGTCGGCAAAAATATCAACCGTTACAAAACATATCCCAAATTGGTAGGCGAAACAGGAGGCAAAGATTTTGTTTTTGTACATAGTTCTGCCGAACCAAAAGAAGTCGCAACTGCCATCGTAAGAGGTGCTTTTGAATTTCAGGGACAAAAATGTTCGGCAGCATCAAGAGCCTATATTCCTGCCTCTTTATGGAAAGAGACTAAAGAATTGATGCTCAATATGTTAAAAGAAATCAAAATGGGTGATGTTCGCGACTTTTCCAACTTTGTAAATGCAGTCATTGATGAGGCTTCATTTGATAATATTGAAGGATATATCAAACGTGCCAAAGCAAGTTCGGATGCAGAAATTATTGCAGGAGGAAAATGCGATAAATCAGTAGGTTACTTTATTGAGCCGACCATTATTCTTGCCAAAACACCCGATTATGAATCCCTCAAAGAAGAAATATTCGGACCTGTGATGACCATTTTTGTTTATGAGGATAAAGATTACGAAAAAACACTCAAATTGTGCGATAAAACATCACCTTACGCACTGACAGGGTCAATTTTGTCTCATGATAGATATGCCACTTTGGTTGCGGAAAAATATCTTCGCTTTGCAGCCGGCAATTTCTATATCAACGACAAACCCACAGGAGCAGTGGTAGGACAACAGCCCTTTGGCGGCGCCAGAGCATCAGGCACCAACGATAAAGCAGGCTCATTTTTGAACCTCATTCGCTGGACATCGCCACGTGCTATCAAAGAAACACTTGTGCCTCCAACTGATTACAAATATCCTTTCTTAGAAAAATAGATAGATATTTCTTTGTATGTAACTTAAAAAATTGATAATAAAATGAGTAAAGCAAGTAAATTAACCATAGCATGTGTTGCAACCTTATTAGGTATCTTGGCATTGAGTTGTAATAAATACGATAAAATGTCCATATTGGGCAGTTATGAAATTGACCGTAAAGCCATTCTTAATTTAGATGTTGATTCATCAAAAGAAGTTTTACAGTTTAATTCAGGCTCTGACCAGACGTATGTAGAATCCGGTTTTACCAGAAAAGGCAATTTGGATACGTGGAGAGTAACAGGCAATTTTGAGCGGAAAAATAACAAAATTACCTTTTCCAACCGTGTTAAAACAACCAATGCCGACGAAAGAAAAGAGGCGGATGTTACCTATAAATATCGTTTAGAAGACAATAAACTGATACTTATCGGTACCGGCGAAGGCTATCCTAATGACGAAAAAGTCTATACAAAAAAGACTTCCTAAGGATTGCATTAATTAAATTTAAGTTGAATTTTTTTGGGGAGAGTGCTTTTTCAGCGGAGTTACTCTCCCTTTTTGTGTCTCTAAAAATAACCCCAAAAGTAAAAGGGTGCAGGAAAATGGAGAATGAGAAGTTTTTTTGCATTGTCTGAACTGTGATTTAGAATGATTTGTATGATTTTCAAGATTTTTTTATAAAACTATCAAAACCCTTATTTATAAAAGCACCCTTAGTAGCCCAAAAAATACCTCCCCATTACCCTTATTTTATTGTTAATAAGAGAATAAGGGAAATTAACAGAAAAATCCTTGCTACTAAGGGAACATTGATAAATAAGGTTTTTTTTCAGAGTGTAGAGTGGAGAGTTTTTTTGCATTTTGAGATAAAAATGTTCTAAAAATAGACAAAAAAACTGTCAATTTAATTTTTCTAATAATAATAAAACGTCAGAGCAACAAATATATTGCCCTGACGTAAATTTTTACATTTTAAAACCATTTCGCAGCGCGGGTAAACCACGGTTGAGCCTGTTGAGGTGCAACATCTATTTCAAAATAATGTGGCATGCTGAAAAACACACCTCTCGCTTCACCATTATAGGGACAGCATACTGCCGTTGATGACCAGTAAAAACCCATCATGTAAAACTCAAATTTAATCGCATC
This sequence comes from Bacteroidales bacterium, assembly GCA_031272415.1. Taxonomy (GTDB): domain Bacteria; phylum Bacteroidota; class Bacteroidia; order Bacteroidales; family WCHB1-69; genus JAISTU01. The sequence continues at coordinate 7,089 of JAISTU010000019.1, forward strand.
AGGTATTGTCTCTAAAGTTGGATTTAGCACACTATCAGCAACATTTAACATTTCCCATAGTTCCCTAATGGCAGGCAAATACCATCCTTCTCCCAAAGATACACACCAAGGTGCTGCCTGAACCAAATTGTACCGACTTGTATCTTCGTCGTCTAACAAGGATATGGTATCTCTCCAATGCATGATAAAATTTGTATTTGCAACTCCATCAAAAGAATCGAGTGCATAAATTTCAAATTTAGGTCTATAACTTGTCGCACCTGTACCCCATGTTAATTTAGTTTCCAATAAAGATACCTGTTTTCCATGTTGCCCGTAAGGAATTGTATCAATGTAAAACAATGTGTCTGCAATCCACCATACAACACCGTCAATGTTTCCAAAACTATCGTAATGTTTATCACCTACAGAATAGCCAATAGGAATTGTAAATAAGATGGTCTCGGTTACATTTTGCAAAGTGTGGTTTTGTTGCATAATTTTTTGCGTTCCATTGTATGTACAATAGGCAACACATACAAAATTATCATTGATATTCCATTTTTGCTCAATCAATACCTTTGATATGTTTTCTTCTTGTAAATCACTGATTTTCATTGTTTTAATAGAAAAATCACCTTGCCCCTGAGTACTCAACATTTTGATAGTTTGAGAGCCTTTTGACGTTTTGATTGACAACAAATAAGGCTGTGCAACGGCTACTGAAATAGCAATTTTATATGTTCCATGTTCCATTTTTTGTTTGGAAGAGGCACAAAGTTTGCCATTGAGGTCGTACAAGAATAATTCAACATCCTCATTATCTGCTAATTGTAACTCTACATTTGTCGTTCCGTCAAAGGGATTCGGAATGTTTTGCGATATTATAAAATATTGATTTTCAAGATTTTCAACCGAAACATTTGATTTCACCATTTGCAAAACAGTATCAGGGTAATAGAGTGTTTGCGACCAATTTTGTGTTACGTTCGTAACTTTCACGCTATCTAATGCAATATAACTGCCGTCTGTAATCTGTGCAGTAAAAGTGATACTTGCAGTGTCTTGCGCAACTGCCATAAAAGAGGCTAAAATAAAGCCTGAAAATGCTGTTAATTGTTTTATTTTATACATTTTATTCTTTGTTTTTAAGTATTTATAATAATGTTAATAATAATATAATGTTAGTAATAAAACGTCAGAGCAACAAATATATTGCCTTGACGTAAAATTTTAGTTTAATGTTTTACAATACGATATGTTTTAGTTAACCCATCACTTAACCGACAGCGAACAAAATACATTCCTTGTGATAAATCTTTGATATTGACAGAAGTTGTTATGTCAGAAAGTGTTTGTGTTTTCAAAACTCTTCCAACAATATCTGTAATTTCTATCATCTCTATGTTGACAGAATTATCACTATTTATACTAATATACAATATTTCTGTTACAGGATTGGGATATAGATTTATCGAATAATTTTTGTTTTGCTTCTTGTTCATGCTCTCTTGTGTTTCAGACTCATTCGGTGCAGGATAATAGTTTTCACGTGGTATATAGCATTGATGTATAGTGGGTTGAGTAAATACTCCTTTACTCCATTCTAACAATGCTTTTGCCTTTGTTATAGCCATCCCTGCCTTCGGATTTTTTATGATTTCGTTCAAAACATTTTCATCCTCTACAGATAATTTTCCACAGCAATAATAATGCCGCTGAATTTCCAAGCATAATTGATACGCATCGTATTCATCTCGCTCTCTATTAGGGAATCTTATTTTTATAGCATCCATTTGTTTTTTAACATCATCCCAGTTAAAAATTTCGGCATGAGATTCTACCAAAATCATGGCTTCTCTTTGTTTAAGCCATTCATCATCGCTAAACACTACTTCGACAACTTTTCCATCAAAATTTCCATTTTCAGGGTAGAATATGATATGCCCAAGTCCTTTCAACAATATTGCCAATCTTTCTCTCAATCTTGCTATTTCCAACAGGTCATAGACATACTCCATAATATCTACTTCAGGGACACTAACAACTACTTTCCCACCTTTCATGCATCTGATTTGACCTTCTTCGTCAATAAACAGACAGTCAATACCTCTCCATTTTCCTGTAAACTCATCTCTTACCGTTTTTAATCGGAACTCTGTAAACAAGTAAATATTGTAAATATCCGTCAATTTTGAGTAGAGTTCTTCAGAAGAGAGATTTTTAGTCGCATCTAATTTAATAGGGCTACAATCACGCTGCGTTGTAGCATATTGCAAACTCATGTCAACACATAATGTATTGTTTAATGGTTTGTATGGCGGGTCAGGCTTATACCAAAAATACCACAAACATTTATTTTTATTATTCCCATTATCAATATTCATGGGGGATTTAATAAATTGATTCCCAGCAGATTCAGAAGGATACCCTTGCGAATAACGAATAATTTCGGCAAATGCAGGCGTAACTTTTATATCTGTCTGATTGTTGGTAAATATATTGCAAAAATACTGTAACCCTTCGCAACTGTCAACATTAAGGATAAATGACCCATTGACCCCCGAAGCATAGGTCGCCTCACAAAGTCCTGTAAAAGTGTTGTTATTGATTTCATTACTACCAATACCTGAATTATCAACAACAATTCCTATCCCATCTTGCCCATGAAAATCATTCTCTTGTATTGTATACAAATCTGAATAAGTTAAACTGATTCCAACAGGAGTAATTACTGTTTCTGCCAAAAAGGCATCTAAATTGAAATCACATTTTGTAATAACAGGGAAATTGATATATTCTCCTATAATTCCTACATGATTTTTCACAAAATCAGTTTCTTCTATCCAAGAAGCATGAGTGCCTGAATTAGTGAGCCGAATGCCGGCATAAAAATCTTGGATAAGGTTCTTTTGCCATGTATTAGAACTTTGTGTGAGATAAATACCCGCATTGTTAGCATAAATAGCACAAGGTGCAAGATAGTAACCATTGTTGATATAAAAAGGTCCGACAAATCTGGGATTGTTTAAAAATTGACAACCTCCAAATTTTACATAACGCACTCCATACAATTCAACCATCGGTTTTCCTGTATTTCCTTGCCAACCCGATAGCATTTGTGCATCAGTAATAAATTGACAGTCTTCAAAATAACTTGCATTATTCTTTTCAACCAAAGATGTTTTCTTTTGCATTGTAAGCAATTCGTATGTTTGTTCAATACCGTAATTTGCAAATTCCCTCATAACAACTGCATTTTCATTGTTTCGGAAAATTGACCTGTCCGCTCTAATAATACCGCCATTGCCATACGTGCAATCACCTTGATTTCCAACATAAATGCCACAAATTGCATTTTCTATCAAAGCCCCGTTTTTGAGTTCTATAACACCTTGTTTTTCATCTATTTGTGGATTGTCAAAAATAACTTCACAACTTTTGTCAAATTGTGGAGACCCTAAAACGACGATACCTTGCCAAAGAGAATCTTTGTATGCATGAGTAAAAGTTCCTCCGTTAATAATCAATTTCCCTCCTGGTCTAATAACTACTTTTGCACGTGGCACAAATTCGGTCGTACAAGTAGCCATGACCAAACCGCCAGCATCAATAATAACATCTTGATAAAACTTTTGTGGAAAATCCCACAATTGTGTATCTCTTACAACTATTGGAATTTCATGATAACCGTATGCGGAACATCTTATTTCTGCACTGCGCAACGTTCTGTGCATTCTTCCCATTTGCAGAGCAGAAAAATGTTGCAAATATGATGTCCCTCCCATAACATTATTAGTACAATGCTTTGAATTATCCCAAGGGTCACAATATACTCCTGTTTCATGTGGACATACGTAATAATTATCATAATAATTACCATAGCACCACGACTGTATTGCATGTCCATATACATCCCATAAAAAATCAGGATGAGAAAGGAGCATATCTACATAATAATTATTTGGGTCATACGTATCATTTAAATCCAAATTATGTCCCAGTATAGAGGCTAATTTATTGGCTATTGATAGTCCGTGTGTTTGAAAATTAAAAGATGTATTAAAGCCTGTTACCACGCATGCGTTTCTTCCTTGTGCCATTGCTCTACCACCAAGACTCCCACTGGGCATAAAATGCATATTAAAGCATTCATCTGACCAATTTTGCGGATAGGTTGTTTGGATAAACCGTTTCAATCGCCCAAAATAGTTAGAATATTTTGTCGCATCGTAAAGCAAATTAACCATCTCCGTGCTATTGTAATAGTAAATATTACCTATTTCAAACCTAATTTTAGAGTCTTGCAAAAATAATGCACCCGGGACCGGGTCACTGTAAGATTCATTATCCACAAATCTACGATTTAGGTAAGTGAAAAAGTCTTGCCATTTTGTCCAATAAGCAGGGTCTTCTTGCCAAAAATTTCCACTTCCATCGTCATTTCGCCATACATTTATATTCACACGTATGGTGAGAGAAGGAGTAGTGTCATTTGGAACAAAACGTGAGATAAAAAGTAACTTGTTGTCTGTGGAGTCTATCGGATTATACAGAAGATGGCTCCACCTACCACAAATTTTGTAAGGGACTCCATTACCCCCATTATTAGGGTCGTCCTCCTCTATAAATATAACTGCTTGCGCCTGTATTATCAAACTCGCACCAATCAGTGCAATTGTCATTATGAATATCCGGAACATCCTTTGTGTTCCATGGGAATTTAATAATTCCCTTTCTGTATGTTTTCTTCTATTCTTTATCCTAAACATATTTTTTCTATTTTTTTGACGTCTTTGCCTGCACTTTCTCTTTCTCCCCGCAGATTCGGCAATTCCGTACTGTTAATATTTTTTATCAAGTGGATAAACCATTTGAGAAAGAACTTGATTTTATAGTAATTTTTTTTCGTAGTCTGTTGTTTTAAAAGAGGTTTTCTCTTTCTCCTTGCAGCGAATGCCGATAAAAACCAACATTTACCACTGTGGGCTAAACCCTTTACAGTCCCCGATAGTGGAGTCGTCTCGGGGACATGGCTATCCAAATTCTTTGTACCAGAAAAAGATGGGATTATGCAGCCCAAAGGAGTTAAACGCCGTGCTCCCCTTGCAGGATTGTAGTAGGGGAGCGTTTTCTTCTCTCTCATGTCCTCCGCCGACAGACAGCAGCCGTCTATATCTGTGCTCTGTTTGCTGCCATATTTTGCCGACCCGATTAAACCAATAGAAAATCCATACAAACCAATATTCAACATAGCCGTAAAATTTGCTTAAATAATTGATTTTCAGCGACTTTCGCTGGGGGGGGGTACTGGCACAACAAAATAACCTCTCTATCGCTCTTAAAAGTGCGTTAAATGACGTTTTTCCTGCATCTCTGTGAGCCTCTTTTGTAATTTCAAAAGCCCCGCTCTTCTGAGTCTCTATTTTTGCTATGCTTCTCATAAAAATTCAATTTTTAAATGTGTTAAAACTATAATTTATTTCTCTATAATATCTTATTTTTTATACTTATATTTCAAATTCTCAAAGAACTGACCCCTAAATAATGAGTTCTTTTTTGTCTCATTATCAAAGTCTTTTGCAAAATTACAACTTTTTTGTGAGAAATCCGAAAATTTTCAAAAAAAATATTTTTTTAAATAATTCAAAAAAAAATGTACATTCCTGCGCGCCCGCGCGAGGGGTATTTTTTAACATATATTTTTATACAACTCATTTATAATCATCACATTACAAAAA
>JAISTU010000034.1 GCA_031272415.1 Bacteroidales bacterium
TGTCAAAAAGGCTATCTAATTGTTTTTGACCGCGATAAAACCAAATCTTGGGACGAGAAAATCTACCAAAAACAAGAAAACGTAGACGGAAAAATGATTGATGTTTTTGGATGCTGAGAGACAATAAAAAAATAAAAAAATGTAGAAACGGCATCCTGCCGTTTTTTGTGCAATGTGGAGATCTTTTTTGCATTTTGGGAGAAAGATGTTATAAAACAGATAAAATATTCTCCATTTTCAATTAAAAAAAATCTCTTACTTTTTACTTTTTAATTTTTAATTGAGAAAATTGTGTATCTTTGCAAACATTTTAAATTTTTACGGAAAAGATATGTCAATAGATGCAATGAACATAAATCCGTTGGTGCAACATTTGGGCAAACTACCCAAAGATTTTACCAAGCAGGATATTATTAGATTTATCGAAGAGAACGATATAAATATGGTCAATTTTCGCTATGTTGGCGGAGACGGACGGCTGAAAACGCTCAATTTTGTGGTCAGTGATAAGGCTTATTTAGACCTTATTTTGTCGCATGGAGAGAGAGTGGATGGCTCAAGTTTGTTCAATTTTGTGGAAACAGGAGCGAGTGATTTGTATGTTATTCCGCGCTTTAGCAGTGCCTTTGTTGACCCTTTTGCTAAAATTCCAACCCTTTGTCTGCTGTGCTCTTATTACACAAAAGATGGACAACCTTTGGAAATTGCGCCTGAAAATATTCTCAAAAAAGCAGCAAAATCCTTTACAGAAGTAACAGGCATGTACTTTCAAACGATGGGCGAGTTGGAATTTTATGTCATAGGTCCAAAAGATGATTTATTTATAGCCACAGACCAAAAGGGCTACCATGAATCATCACCTTTTACTAAATTTGAGGATTTTAGAGCCGATGTTATGCTCGCTATTGCAAGGGCAGGTGGGATGGTTAAATATGGACATTCGGAAGTAGGTAATTTTACATTAGGCGATAAAGTTTATGAGCAAAATGAAATTGAATTTTTGCCAACAGACGTGGTCGATTCGGCGAATCAACTCATTATTGCTAAATGGATTATACGTAAAATGGCATACGAATATGGTTTAGATGTAACATTTGCCCCTAAAATCACGGTTGGTAAAGCAGGGAGCGGTTTGCACATTCATACACGCATTGTCAAAGACGGCACTAATTGTATGATTACAGACGGCATTCTTAATGACACTGCCAAAAAAGCCATTGCGGGTTATATGCAATGTGCTCCTTCGCTGACGGCATTTGGCAACACCAATCCGACTTCTTATTTCAGGTTAGTGCCACATCAGGAGGCGCCGACAATGGTTTGTTGGGGCGATAGAAACCGCTCTGTATTGGTGCGTGTGCCTTTGGGCTGGACAACAAAAGAAGACATGGTTGCGTGTGAAAATCCACTTGAAAAGCCTCATTTTTCCGATGTTTCACGCAAACAAACGGTCGAATTCAGGTGTCCTGACGGCTCGGCAGATATTTATTTATTGTTGGCGGGTTTGACTGTCGCCGCCAGAATAGGCTTTGAAATGCACAATGCATTGGAATATGCACAACAAACGTATGTCAATGTCAATATTTTTAAAGATGAGAATAAAAACATTTTGGATAAATTGCAAAGTTTGCCCGCATCTTGTTGGGAATCAGCACAATTGTTAGAACAACAACGCTCAATTTATGAAAAATACGACATTTTCCCCAAAAACCTTATAGATGCTTTAATTCAACATCTTAAAGGCTATAAAGACCAACACATTAGAGAAGAGTTGGAACAATATTCCGAAAAAATGATGGAATTGGTCAATAAATATTATTATTGTGGTTAAAATTAAGTAGTTACATGGGCGGAGCGTTTTTACAAGGATTGTTATTAGGTTTAGCCTTGCTGTTTCCATTTGCTTTGGGAGCCGCCTCTTTTGCCATTTTACAGACCAGCATCAACAAAGGTTTTTATTCAGGAATGCAGTTAGCAATTGGCATTTCTTTGAGTGATATTTTTTTGATGTCTGTATGCTATTTTGGCGTACAATTCTTTGAAAATCCGCACATTCAGACCGGTATTGGCATCGCAGGCAGTGCATTGCTATTGATTTATGGAATTATTACTTTTCGCAAAAAAAAGGTCAATTTGCAAACTTCTCAGCCTGAAATTAAAATCAAAATCAATTGGTTGGGAGTTTTTTCTGAAATTGGGAAAGGTTTTATTCTCAATTTTATGAATCCTTTTTTATGGATATTTTGGTTTTCAGCCATTTCTTCGGCGACAACAGGCAAAAAATCTAATGAGGCTATCGCTTTTATGGCAGGTTTGGCTTTGCTTTTGTTTGCCTCAGATTTGACAAAATCCTTTTTTGCCAATAAAATTACTGCCTTTATGTCAGAACGTACTATGCTCATAATCAACAAAGTAGCAGGTATTATTTTGATAATTTGTGCCTTTGTCTTATTAGTTCGCACTCTGTGGGAGGTTTGGCAGCCTTACATTGATATTCCATTTCCATTTTAAACTATGTATTCTATCAATATCAATCTGATTATCATAGGGATTACGGTTTTGGTGTCCATTGTTGGCTTTGGGCAAAAAAAAGTGTTCCAAAATCTAAGTTTTCATATCGGTTACATTATGTATCGCCGTCAATGGTACAGGATGTTTACTTATGCGTTGTTGCACGGCGGCTGGGGGCATCTATTTATCAATATGTGGGTTTTGTGGGTGTTTGGCACTAATGTTGAGCAGCAATTGGAATATCATTGTCATTGGGGCAATATCAGCGATTGGATTTATTTGCTGTTTTATATTGTATCTATCGGATTTTCAACACTTTACGATTTATATAAACACAAAGATAATCCGGATTATGTAGCCATAGGTGCATCGGGGGCAGTGTCGGCAGTAGTTTTTGCAAGCATAGTTTTCAACCCAATGGACAAAATGATAATTTTTCCTATTCAAATCCCAATGCCGGGCTTTGTTTTTGGCATTCTTTATTTGGCATATTCAGTTTATATGTCCCGCAAAAATGTGGATAATATTGGGCATGCAACTCATTTTTGGGGTGGAGTTTTTGGTGCTGCTTTTGCACTGATAATCAGGTTATTAAATTAAAAAACATAAATTTTATGCAAACTTATTTTGTTGTATTGTCTATTGCAGGGTCGGATAGTTGCGGAGGCGCCGGCATACAAGCAGATATAAAAACGATTTCCGCATTGGGAGGCTATGCTGCAACAGCAATAACTTCTTTGACGGCTCAAAACACGCTGGGAGTCAAGCAAATACATTCTGTTAATGCTGATTTTTTAGAGGCACAAATAGAGGCTGTCATGTCTGATTTGCCTGTTGTGGCAGTGAAAATCGGTATGGTCAATACTGCCAAAAATGTGGAAATTATTGCCAAAATGTTGCACAAATACAAACCTAAACATATTGTTGTTGACCCTGTAATGATTTCAACGTCAGGAAGTCAATTGTCTGATAATGAGTGTATTAAGGCAATGGAAGAACAACTTTTTCCTTTGGCGGAGGTATTAACTCCTAACCTGCATGAAGCAGAGGCTTTGGCTGGATTTCCTATTAAAACCAAAGAAGATATTCTTAATGCAATTGCCACAATTTCAAAACGTTACAATCCTTTTGCGCTTCTACTCAAAGGCGGACATTTGGAAAGCGACCATAAGGTTGATTGGCTCAAAATCAGAGAGAGCGAACTATTGTTGAGTTTCCCCCATAAAACCATAGAAACCAACAACTTACATGGAACGGGCTGCTCATTATCGTCTGCTATTGCCACTTTTTTGACCTATCCTGACATGGATGTTCCACAAGCCACTGCCACTGCAATAGAATATGTTCAAAATGCTATCAACGCAGGAAAAGACATCTTTGCAGGACATGGAAACGGGGCTATTAACCACTTTTTTGACCCAAAAAAAATGAAAATCAATCAATTATCTCAAAATTTTCAATAATCTTTTTATTATACGCTTTCCAACCGCCACGAAAATCACGCGCCGACATTGAAACAAATTTGTTCATTCTATCAGAATTTAATTGAACTAACAATTTTTCAATGCTGTAACCGTTAATTCTCTTAATGCAATAGCCAGAATAAAAAGTAGTTTCAGGAT
>JAISTU010000042.1 GCA_031272415.1 Bacteroidales bacterium
TAGAAATGGCATGATGCCGTTTTGTCCCAATGTGGATACAACATCTCTGTCTTCTCCCTTGAAGAGGAAGCGACAAAATGCACGTAACTGCTTGATAATCAGTACATTGGGGGGGGGGGGGGGGGTAAATGCTTGATAATCAGCACATTGCACAGCAATAGCATGCTTTCCGAAATTATGGCTTAAATCTTCGCCCAATCGAAAATCATACTTTCTGCATACCGCCTCATTCGCTGTATGTCTTTTGTTGTCTGCAATGCTACTAATCATTCTGAACATCTTATATATACATTAGTATAATTATTTATTTTTATTAAAAAAATTTTTAAGGGTTTTTACAAAGATACACAAATTTTTGAATTAAAAATTAAAAAATAAAAATTAAAAGTGATTTTGTTGGTTATTTTGTTGATAGTCAAGGGGGAATTTTTTTTTGAGCTTTTTTGTCTTCTGAACTTTGATTTTATTCCAGAGTGCAGAGTGTAGAGATTATTATGATTTTAAAATTGTCTGAACCATGATTTTCATAAGATTTATATGATTAACAGGATTATCAGTAATCACACAAATCAAAAAAAATCATTCCAAATCACAGTTCAGACAATGCAAAAAAAAATCTACACTCTACACTCTTCACTCTACACACTAAAAAAAAAAGTTTTTTATTTTTAATTGAAGAATTTGTGTATCTTTGTAAAATAGTAGTTAAAAATTTTTTAGTATATATAGTTAAGGAATAATGAAAATTAAGAACAGATTTTTGATGATTTTAGGAGTAAGTGTTGCGCTGGCGACGCAATGTTTTGCAGATAATGGCGACACTACGGTAGTACAAACATTTAAATTTTCCGATAAAAAGGGAGGTAAAATTGATATTTTTAATTTCCCTGACGGAAGTAAAACTTATGAAAAAGTGTTAATGTATTATACATTAAGATGTGACCCATCTGCGCAGGACGGTTTTCCGTGCGGAGAATGGGATTATGATGTATATACGGAACTTCTTTTGCCAAAAACGGCTATGTCTCCGGTGGTAATTCTTTATGATACAACTTATTCGGTGGCGGATTCCGTTTTACAGGTAGACTCCACCAATGTGCCTTTTGACAGCACGTGGAGTTATACTTATGATACCTCTTATAAATTGCGTGAAAGTGCTTATGAAATTTGGCGACTTGGCATTTATATCACTCCTTATGGGGGGAGGATAGACTTGGGCGAAGGATGGACTTGGATTTATGATGTGAGCGATTTTGTGCAATTGCTAAAAGATGATGTCATTTTAAGAGATGGCAACGGCAGTGAATTGGTGGACATTAAATTTATTTTTATAGAAGGTACTCCCGTGCGTAATGTAGTCAATATCAAGAAAGTATGGGATAGTAGAGGCGTAAGTTATTCCGGTTATTGGGAAGGTTATCCGTTGAAATTTTTTGATAATATTGTCAAAGATACTACATTTACATTGACGGCGCAAGAAAAACAAGTTAAACTGCGTACAACTGTTACAGGACACATGTATGGTGAAGGCTCCGGTTGTGCTGAATTTTGCAGTAATATACATACCCTAAAAGTCAATGGACAAGAGATTAGAAGTTGGGATATTCTACAAGATTGTGCCAATAATCCTCTCAAAGGGCAAGCCGGTACATGGGTTTTGCCACGTGCAGGCTGGTGTACAGGTACAGAAGCGAAAACCAACGAATTTGAATTGACACCTTACATTACCAATAACTCTATCAATTTTGACTATGATGTTCAAAGCGACCCTTATGGTGTTTATAGAATGACAAGTTATTTGGTAACTTATGGCGATAATAACATTACCGATGATGCGGAGGCTGCGGCGATTATGGCACCGACCAATAACCCTCAATATAGCCATTATAATCCCACTTGTAACAATCCGATTGTGGTGATTAAAAATATTGGGGCTAACAATTTGCAATCTGCAACCATTACGTATGGCATTGGTAATGAGGGTGCTACACAAATGCAGAAGACTTACACTTATCAATGGAGTGGCAATTTGGCACTTTTTGAAATGGATACTATTCAATTACCCCGTGTGAATTTTGATGAGATTGGTTTGGACAGTGCAAGTAAGGGTGAATTTTTCTTTGAAATTTCTAATCCTAACAATGTTTCGGACCCGACACCACATAATAATAAGTTGCATTCGAGTTTTGTAATGCCTCACAAATATAATTTTACAAGCATAAAAATAGCATTGCGAACAGATGACCATCCGGGCGAAACAAGTTGGGAACTCTCTGATATTTTTGGTAATGTGTACGGACACAGTGAATTAGTGATGAATAATGCAAAAACAGTTTATGAATCAGCCCCGATAGCACTAACTGACGGCTGTTATGTGTTGAAATTCTCAGACACTTATGGCGATGGCATGTACGGATGGTTCCGTAAAAATGGATATTCTGTCAGTGATATAGGAGCGGTAGAGGTTACACGCCTTTTCTCCGGCACTATTTATACCAAAGTTACTGATATAGTTATCCCTTATGATTTTGGGAGAGACTATTATTATTATTTTGCGAATGGTATATTTTCGGATGTTAAGGAAAAGACTGTCAATCCGTTTGCGATATATCCTAATCCTGCAAAATCTATGCTCAATGTGGCAGCCTATCAATATTCAGGCACTGCCACTGCCTATATTTATGATATACAAGGCAGATTGTTGATGACGCAAGATATTGAAGGAGAGACTATTACACAAATTCCACTCCATAACTTTGCTCCCGGATTTTATACTGTTGTATTTAAGGATAAAGAAAGCATTGTAGGTAGAGGCAAATTTGCTGTAACCGACTAATAAGCATGGAAGATTTTCGATTTAATGTTGTATTTTTCAACAAGCATTTTGCGGCATTGTCGCCGCAAAATGTTTTGTTGGAGTTTATCACCAAAATGGGTAAACGTTTGGCTTTGGCGTCATCGTTAGGGATTGAAGACCAAGTTCTGACGGATATGATGTTAAAAATTGACCCTACTGCTCGCATTTTCACGCTTGATACGGGACGATTGTTCCCCCAAACGTACCAATTGATTGACAAAACAAACCTTCATTACAATATCAAAATTGAGACTTTTTTCCCTGATTATAAGGAAGTTGAGGCAATGGTCAATCAAAAAGGTATCAATTTGTTTTATGATAGTATTGAGAATAGAAAATTATGTTGTAAAGTTCGCAAAATCAATCCATTAGAGCGTGCATTTGAGACTTTGGATGTTTGGATTTGCGGCTTACGTAAGAGTCAATCTGTTACACGCAAAGATTTGAACATGTTTGAGTGGGATGAAGCACATAATAAATTGAAAATCAATCCTTTAATAAATTGGAGTGAAGAAGAAGTTTGGGATTATATTCACAAAAATAATGTTCCCTACAATTCTTTGCACGACCAAAATTATCCCAGCATTGGTTGTCAGCCTTGCACGCGGGCGGTTTCAGAAGGCGAAGATATTCGCTCCGGCAGATGGTGGTGGGAAGCCCCCGAACACAAAGAATGTGGTTTACATAAACGCTAAAAAGATTAAAATTTCAGTTTTTCATCTAACAAATTGGCTAATCGACTTGTCCCTATGCGAAAAAGTTTTTTTGTGAGCCATTGTTTTCCTAAAATTATCTCTAATAGCCTGATATACAATAGAATAGAAGATATATCTTTTATTCCGCCTGCCACTTTTATTCCGATTGCATTGCCTGTTTTTTCAAAATAATTTTTAATTATGATTGCCATAGTAGCAAAGGCTTCCGGTGTGGCATTGAGAGCAACTTTTCCTGTAGACGTTTTGAGAAAATCTGCACCGCCATTGATGGCTATTTTGCTCGCAAGTGCAATATTTTCAATGCTTTGCAGTTCTCCTGTTTCTAAAATGACTTTCAAAATACGCTTTTGACAAAGTTCTTTCGTTGTATGTATTTGATTTTCAATAGATTGTGTATTTCCCGATAAAAAATCACCTCTTGAAAAAACCAAATCTAATTCATCCGTCCCTTCTTCTAAAGAATATTTTATTTCACTTATTTTCAAGTGATTAGGGAGAACTCCATAAGGGAAGCCCCCCACTACTGTTGCTATTTGAATATCAGTGCCTTTGAGTGCGTTTTTTGCACAGCGTATAAAAGCAGGAAATATGCACACCGCTGCCGTGCAAGGAGTATATTCTTTGGCATGTTGGCACAATTGCGACACTTTTTTTTCGGTGTCCGTCCCTTCCAAAGTGGTCAAATCTATACAACTTAATGCAAATGAGAACACTGCTTTTTCAGATGTAAAGTGTTCAATATCAGTATTTTGTGCTTTTTTTATAACGTCTTTTATCTGTTTTTCTAAATTCATATATTTTTAGCAAAATTTATTGTTTGCATTTATGCAGTTTCAACTTGCCAAGCCACTGTTATAATTTTTATTTATTCTTGTTTTATTCGTAATCAGTTGATTTTCTTGATTTTTGCTCTATCTGTCGAGATATACATATACATTGCAGGAACGACAAAAAGAGTCAGCAAAGTAGAAAATATCATGCCCCCGACAACAGAAACACCCATCGCAATACGTCCATTAGCACCTTCACCCGAGGCAAACATCAATGGTAAAAGTCCCAAAACAGTGGAAAAACTTGTCATTAAAATAGGTCGTAAACGTTGGGTGGCGGCATCTTTGATGGCTTCTGCTTTGCTACTGCCCGCCGTTTGACGCTGATTGGCAAATTCAACTATCAAAATACCATTTTTTGCTACCAAGCCGATGAGCATGATGATGCCAATTTGAGAAAAAATATTCATCGTAACATCTTTAAAATACATGAAAATCAATGCACCTCCTACCGCCAAAGGGACAGTAAACATGATTATCAGCGGGTCTTTAAAACTTTCAAATTGTGCCGCTAAAATCAAAAATATCAACAATAAAGCCAATACAAACGCAAACAAAAGGCTGTTAGAACTTTCCCTAAATTCCTTTGATTCACCCGAAAGTGCCGTTGAAAAATCATCATTTAAAACCTCCTTGGCTATTTTATCCATTTGTGTCAATCCTTCTCCAATCGTATAACCCGGACTTAAACCGGAGGTAATTGTGGCGGATTTGAAACGATTATAGCGATACAACTGCGGCGGTGCAACACTTTCTTTGAGTTGAACAAGGTTGTCCAATTGTATCATATTTCCTTGATTATTACGCAAATAAACAGATTTTAAGTCCAATGGTGAATTGCGTTGTTGGCGATTAATTTCACCCAAAATTTGGTACTGTTTTCCATTCATATAAAAATAGCCCAGCCTTTGTCCGCTGAGTGCATATTGTAGCGTTTGCCCAATATCAGCAGCACTGACCCCCAAAAGGGAGGCTTTGTCGCGGTCAATCACCAATCGCATTTCAGGTTTGGTAAATTTTAAATTAACATCTGCCATTTCAAAAGCAGGATTTTGCTGCACTTTTTGCATAAATTGGGGTATAAATTCTTGCAATTTTTCCAGATTGGGGGCTTGCAAAACATATTGAATGGGCATACTTGCCATTCGCGTCCCAAAAGTAGATTGTTGTTGCACAAAAGCCCTTGCAGTGGTTTGTTTTCGCAGTGCCTGTGTCAAAGCGTCTGCAATTTCCATTTGAGAGCGTTTTCGTTCACTAATCGGCGTGAGCATCAATCTCACAAAACCGCTACTGCTACTGCTTCTACTTATATTCATAATTCTTTCAGGCACAACAGAATCTGCAATTTCAGCCACTCGATTGGTGTAATCTCTGAACCATTCATAAGTAGCCCCTTCCGGTGCTGTTGTTCGTATGGTAATCATTGAACGGTCTTCTAATGGCGCCATTTCAGCAGGTATTTTTGACCATAAAACATAAATCAATGCAACCACTAAACACATCACAGGCGGCACTATCCATTTATGTAATAAAAACGAAGACAGCCATTTATGATAAAAAATAGTTAAATTATTAAAAAATGGCTCACTTTTGCGATAAAACCAATTTTGTTTTTCTCTCTTTTTGAGCAATTTAGTTGCAAGCATAGGCGTAAAAGTTAATGCTACAAAGGCTGAAATCAAAACGGCACCCGAAACGACCAAACTAAATTCTCTAAACAGCCGTCCTGTCATCCCTTGCAGAAAAACAATAGGAAAAAAGACCGCCACTAAGGTAATTGTGGTGGAAATAATGGCAAAAAATATCTCTTTTGACCCCGCAATGCCCGCCTGTTGCGGCAACATCCCTTTTTCTATTTTTAGATAAATATTTTCCGTAACCACAATCGCATCATCCACTACCAGCCCGACCGCCAGCACCACTGCCAACATGGATAATACATTGATAGAGAAGCCAAAAAGATACATAATGAAAAAACTACCTACCAACGACACAGGAATAACAACCACCGGCACCAACGTTACACGCCAGTCCCGTAAAAAAAGAAAAATTATCAGCACTACCAACAAAAAAGCGATATAAATTGTCTCTTGAACCTCTGATATTGAGGCTCTTACAAACCTTGTATTGTCAAAAGCAATATCCAAATGGACACTCTCTGGCAAATCTTTTTCAATTTGGACTATTCTTTTTTGTACTTCGTCTGAAATTTCCACTTGATTAGCCCCAGGCTGACAAATAATTACCGCACTAACCATAGGAACGCCGTTTCTACGCAACAGTTCCCGCTCTTCTTCGGGTCCTAATTCGGCTCTGCCAATATCTTTGAAACGAACTATATTATAAGCATTCTTCTTGATAATCAAGTTATTAAATTCTTCCGGCGTTTCCATTAACCCCATTGTTCTGATGGCTAATTCAATGCGGTCGCCTTCAATTCTGCCCGATGGAAGTTCAATATTATCCTTATCTATTGCATTTTTAACATCCATTGGCGTAATGCCGTAAGCAGCCATTTTAAGCGGGTCAAGCCACAACCGCATAGAATAACGCTTTAAACCCCACAAATCTACCGAACTTACATTGGGAATCGTTTGCAAACGCTCTTTGACGGTCAATTCGGCAATTTCACTTAATCGCAACAGCGACAACTTATTACTTTGAATTGTAATTTGCATAATCGGCGAAGCATCTGCATCCGATTTGGAAATCGTTGGAGGGTCGCAATCTTTGGGCAAATAACGCTGGGCACGAGAAACTTTGTCTCTCACATCGTTAGCCGCCGTTTCCATGTCTATATTGAGTTCAAATTCAATCGTAATTCGGCTTGACCCTTGACGGCTCACACTCGACAAAGCACGTATGCCCGGAATGCCATTTATGTTTTGTTCTAATGGTTCAGTTATTTGATTTTCAATAACTTCCGCATTTGCACCCGGATAAGATACATCCACCGTAATAATCGGATTATCTACATTCGGATATTCACGTACCCCCAAATAAGTGTAACCGATAAATCCTAATAAAAAGATTATCAGCACAAAAACTGTCGACAGTACGGGACGCTTAATGCTGATTTCAGAAATGTTCATTTTGTCAATAAATAAATATTGCTAAAAATACGTAACTTATTGACAAACAGTCTTATAAGTTGTGCTAATTTCTTGTGTTGTTTCAGTATAAGACATATTTAAGTCTTTGCAATCCTTTGCAAGGTCAGCAGAAGTCGTTGTTGCCGTATTGCTCACCAAATTAGAATCTGCATCATAGCATGTTTGCGTAAGAGTTTCCGTACATTTGCAATTCTTTTGACAACTGATAATCATTGTACAACCGATAACGAATGCGCCTAAAATATTTTTTTTCATCACTTTAATCCAATAATTTTTTTAATACTATCAATAAAAATGCAAAAATACACTTTTTCTTCAATAAAAAATTAAAAACGTTTTTTTTAGAGTGGAGAGATTATTATGATTAAAAAATTGTCTGAACTTTGATTTTCGTATGATTTTTTTGATTTGCGTAAAATCATAGTAATCATGTTAATCATTCAAAATCAAAGTTCAGCCCAAAGAATGTACAAATTTTAGAACATTTCTCCCAAAATGCAAAAAAAATCTACACTCTACACTCTACACTCTGAAAAAACCTTATTTATCGAAGTTCCCTTAGTAGCAAGGATTTTTCTGTTAATTTCCCTTATTCCCTTATTAACAAAAAATAAGGGTAATGGTGGGTCATTATTTTTTGGCTACTAAGGGTGCTTTAATAAACAAGGGTTTTATAATTTTATAAAAATTTCGAAAATCAAAAAAATCATTCCAAATCAAAGTTCAGACAAGAGTGGTGCAAAAATGCAAAAAAAACAATTCTCAATTTTCAATTCTCAATTGAAAAAATTGTGTATTTTTGTAATTTGTTTATACAATTAAATTATTTTAGCATTATGATAAAAGTATTACAATCAGAAAATTCGTTAGCATGCGATTTTTTAGCAGAATTAAGAGATGTCAATATTCAGCAGGACAGTTTGAGATTTCGTAAAAATTTGGAACGTTTGGGGTCAATTTTTGCTTATGAAATCAGTAAAACATTGAAATACAAGCAGGAAGAAATTGTAACACCCTTGGGAGTAGCACAATGTAATCGCTTGCTCAATGAGCCTGTTTTATGCACCATTTTGCGGGCAGGATTGCCTTTTTATGCAGGATTTCTCAACTTTTTTGACCATGCACAATCGGCATTCATTTCCGCCTACCGCAAGCACGAAAAAGATGGCTCATTTGATATTCAATTGGATTATGTATCATCGCCCGATTTGACAGGCAAAACACTTATTTTGGCTGACCCTATGTTGGCAAGTGGTAAATCGGCGGAGTTGTCGCTGCGTTATTTATGTAAAAATTTTGGCAAACCAACTGATATTCATATAGTTTCAATTATTGCGAGTGCAGAAGGAATTTCTTTTTTGAAGAAAAATATACCTCGCAATGCAACCATTTGGGTGGTCGCTATTGACCAAGAAATGACGGCTCAATCGTACATAGTACCCGGTTTGGGAGATGCAGGAGACCTCGCTTTTGGGGTGAAAGGAGAAGATAATTGATGTTTTTGTTGGATAAATTGTCGAAATACAGCATCGTTTTGGCATCCAATTCGGAACGAAGACAGCAATTGTTGTCCAAATTAGGCATTGATTTTCAAGTAGATACACCTTCCATTGAGGAGAAATACTCCCCTGATTTACCCCCTGATGAAATTGTTTGCCAACTTGCTCGGCAAAAAGCCGAAATTGTTGCTCTAAAACATCATTCAAAAAATAGTATTGTTATTGCAGGAGATACAATTGTATGTGCTGATAATCAAATACTTGGAAAACCTAAAAATAATGAGCAGGCAAAAAGGATGCTTCATCTTTTATCGGATGCGGAGCATACTGTTTATTCGGGCTTATGCATTGTAAATGAGAATATTACACTTTGTCGCTCTGATGTTGCCAAAGTGCGTTTTAGGAAGTTGAATGATAACGAAATAGAATATTATATCGCTCATTTTCAGCCTTTTGACAAGGCAGGGGCTTATGGAATACAACAATGGATAGGTTTGTGTGGCATCACAAGCATAGAAGGCTCTTTTTATACTATCATGGGATTTCCGACTCATCTTTTGTGGGAAATGTTGTCGCAAATTGTTGAAAAAAGAGAAAATAATTGAGAATGGAGAATGGAGAGTTGAGAATTGAAAATTGAGAGTTGATTTTTTTTTGCATTTTGGGATAAAAACGTTCTAAAATTGGATAAAAAAAATAATTCTCCATTTTCAATTCTCAATTAAAAAAAGGGTTTTAATTTTTAATTGAAGAAAAGGTGTATCTTTGTAAATTGTAACTTTATTAAAAAAAAAAGTATTTACTTATGAACTCGGAGATAAAAAATAGAATTGATAGTTGGTTAAATGGGTCTTATGATGAACAAACCAAAGATGAAATAAGACAACTGATGGCTGAAAATCCAAGCCTTTTAGAAGACGCTTTTTACCGTAATTTGGAGTTTGGGACAGGCGGTTTGCGGGGAATTATGGGCGTAGGAACAAACAGAATGAACCAATACACGGTCGCAATGGCAACACAGGGCTTGGCAAATTATATCAATCAAACTTTCAACAGCGACAAAAAAGTAGCAGTTGCATTCGATTCACGCAATAATAGTTCATATTTTGCAAAAGTGGCTACAAATGTACTTTCTGCCAATGGAATATATGTGTTTTTATTTGATGAGTTGCGTCCGACACCCGAACTTTCCTTTGCGATACGGCATTTAGAGTGTCAGGCGGGCATTGTGATTACGGCTTCTCATAATCCGAAAGAATATAATGGCTATAAGGTTTACTGGTCGGACGGCGGACAAATTGTGCCTCCGCATGACAAAAATATTATCACTCAAATCAATGCTATCAAAGACATTCAGGCGGTGAAATCAATTGCCAATAAACAAATGATACAAAAGATTGGACATGAGATTGACAGCGTGTATATAGAAAAAATTAAAACGCTTTCTCAAAATCCGGAAGTGATTGAAAATTACGGAAATATGAGCATTGTTTACACACCTTTGCATGGTGCGGGTGTTCATGTAGTGCCTTCTGCATTGGAGGAGTTTGGGTTTAATAATGTTACTGTTTTACCTCAACAAGCGGTCATTGACGGCAATTTTCCGACCGTGCAGTCCCCCAATCCTGAGGAGTCGGCAGCCTTATCAATGGCAATAGAGCATGCCCAACAAATTGGAGCAGAACTTGTGTTGGCAACAGACCCCGATTGCGACCGTGTAGGAGTGGCGGTGAGAGATAAAAGCGGCAATTTTGTGCTCCTCAACGGAAACCAAACGGCTGCTTTAATGGTTTATTATATGTGCTTAAATTGGCATTTAAACGGGAAAGTCAATGGAAATCAATACATTGTCAAAACAATTGTTACAACAGATTTATTGACAAAAATTGCCGATAGTTTTGATATTGAAACAGTCGAAGTTTTAACAGGATTTAAATATATAGCCGAAAAAATGCACCAATTAGAAAATCAAAAAGAATTTATTTGCGGCGGCGAAGAAAGTTACGGCTATTTGGTTGGTGATTTTGTGAGAGATAAAGATGCGGTGATTGCTTGCTGTATCATTGCAGAAATTCTTGCTTATGCTAAAATACAAAAAAAATCTCTAATTGATTTATTATCAGATATTTACCTAAAATATGGATTTTATAAAGAAAAATTGCTTTCCATTACTCGCAAAGGCAAAGAAGGTTTGTCGGCTATCGCAAAAATGATGGAAAATTATCGCAAAAATCCCCCTTCTACTATCAATCACAAAAAAATTGTTCGCATAAAAGATTATTTGTTACAAAATGATAATGATTTGATTTCCAACAGAATAACAAAAATAAATTTGCCTGTTTCTGACGTTTTACAGTTCTATTTAGAAGATAATACCAAAATTACAGTCCGTCCATCAGGCACGGAGCCAAAGATTAAGTTTTATTTTAGCGTGCAACGGCCGGTTCATAAAAAGGAAGACATTCTCAAAGCCGAAAATAATGCCCAAAAACAATTTATAAACATTGCTAAAGAATGCGAAATTAACAATTTATAAAAAAAAAAACTCATTTCAGAGTGTAGAGTGTAGAGTGTAGATTTACGATTTTAGATTTTTCTGTTTTTTTGCATTTTGGGATAAAATTGTTCTAAAAATTGAGCAAAATTTCTTGTCTTAACCTTGATTTTCAAGAGATTAAAAAGATTACAAACATCTCTACACTCTACACTCTACACTCTATTTTGCTCTTACAGGTTGCACTGTAAAACCAATAAATGCCACATTTTCAATATTAACATAGTCCATTCTGTGTTGAATTTTGATAGTGTAAGTTCCTGTTGTAGTGAAAGTTTTTTGTTTGTAAAGTAAATGTTCTATTGTCCAGACATCGCCGATTGCTGTTCCCAAAAAATGACTGTCTTTTTTTACATCCAACATCTGATTGATAATATTTTTTTGTCCGTCCGGTGAGGTGATAACGATTTCTATTCTCAAAAAATCAAATGCAAAATTGTTCATCACCCCAAACGACAAATCTATATCATATACCTTGTCAATATTTGTGATTTCAAAAGTATCTTCAAAAGGGGTAAAGCGGTTCCAAATGTTGTTAGGGAGCAAGGTTTGCGATTCTGTTTTTGTTCCGCAATTGCCACAGCCTGTCAAAGTGCTCAATCCTATCGCTATAATTGTGAATATCAATAAATTACGGTTCATAAATTTTGTTTTTCTGCGGCACTTGCGGCAAGTCTTTTCCGCTGTATGCCATTGAGAATAATTTTTCTTAATCGCAATGCTTTTGGGGTAATTTCCAAATATTCATCTTCGTTAATATATTCCAAATACTCCTCCAACGACAATTTGATAGCAGGGGCAAGTGTGGCTTTATCGTCTGCACCTGATGCCCGCATGTTGGTCAATTTTTTGGATTTGGTAACATTGATAATCAAATCATCTTGTCGAATATGTTGCCCAACTATCTGACCCTCATATACTTTATCAAAAGGTTCTATAAAAAAACTACCCCTTTCTTGCAATTTATCTAAGGCATACGCATACGCAGTCCCTGTTTCCATTGCTATCAATGCGCCGCTGTGTCGCAATGGTATATCGCCTCTGTACGGCTCAAATCCAAGCAAACGGTGAGAAAGTATAGCCTCGCCTTCGGTAGCAGTGAGCATTTGATTTCTCAAACCTATAATCCCCCTTGACGGAATTTTAAACAATTGCCGAATGCGGTCTGTTTTGGTTTCTATTGATAAAATTTCACCTCTTCGGCGCGTAACAATATCTATCACACGACTGGAAAATTCTTCAGGCACAATCACCGTCAATTCTTCCATCGGCTCACATTTTTGACCATCTATTGTTTTGATAATTACTTTTGGCTGACCGACTTGCAATTCATAACCTTCTCTTCGCATGGTTTCTATTAAAATGGATAAATGCAAAATGCCACGCCCATAAACTATGTAAGTATCAGGTGAATCCGTATCTTCTACTTTTAAAGCAAGATTTTTTTCCAACTCTTTATACAACCTATCTCGCAAATGACGTGAGGTAACAAATTTGCCATCTTGCCCATAAAATGGTGAATTATTGATAGTAAACAGCATACTCATAGTAGGCTCATCAATTTTTATGGGAGGCAAACCTTCGGGGTTTTCATAATCGGCAATTGTGTCGCCAATATCAAAATCTTCTATGCCCAAAACGGCACAAATTTCACCCGATTCGACTGTTTTTTGCTTTACTTTTCCCAAGCCTTCAAAAACATACAATTCCTTAATTTTAGATTTATAAATGTTGCCGTCTCTTTTGACCAAAGATACATTGCTGCCCCACTCCAAAGTGCCGCGTATCAATTTTCCAACCGCAATTCTACCCACATAAGAAGAATAATCCAAAGACGAAATCATCATTTGTGGAGTACCTTCGTTCTGTTTAGGTGCAGGAATATGCTCTACAATCAAATCTAATAAATAACTAATATCAGAAGTCGGTTTTTGCCAATTATCACTCATCCAGCCCTGTTTTGAAGAACCAAATGCAGTCGGAAAATTCAACTGTTCTTCGCTCGCCCCCAATGCAAACATCAAATCAAAAACATCTTCTTGCGTTTGTTCGGGATTGCAATTGGGTTTATCTACCTTATTAACCACCACTATTGGCTTGAGATTGAGGTCAATAGCCTTTTGCAATACAAACCTTGTCTGTGGCATAGGTCCCTCAAACGCATCTACAAGCAACAAAACGCCCTCTGCCATATTGAGTACGCGTTCTACCTCACCGCCGAAATCACTGTGTCCGGGAGTGTCTATTATATTGATTTTCACATCTTTATAATGAATGGAAACATTTTTTGACAAAATTGTAATTCCGCGTTCTCGTTCCAAATCATTGCTATCTAAAATCAAATCAGGCATTTCCTGATTGTCTCTAAACAGTTTTGCTTGCCATAACATCCTGTCCACCAAAGTCGTTTTTCCGTGGTCTACATGGGCTATAATGGCAATATTTCTTATTTTTTGCATAAAATTTCTTAAAAATTGTGTTTTTTTATCTTAATTTTGTAGTTTCTTTGAATCCGTTTTTGATAATTTCGTTCAACACGCAAGGACAGCGGTCAGTCCCCGGCGGACAAGCGTACATTTCCAACAACGGGTCGCTATCGATGATCATTTTCATCATCTCTTCCAAAGACAAAGGCGAAGAAAGTTGAGCATATTGTTCATAAGTAATGCTCAAAAAAGCCACATTTGTCCCAATTCCGCGATTATCTAACCAATATTTCTTTTTCAATTTGGTCGGCACACTTGCCTCACTCACATCTCGCGGATGCGGATAAGAAACAATGCTTTTTTTATCCTCCGACAAACCTATTGCAACATTATGGCTGTAATCTTTTTTGGTCTTATAAATAATCACAGGCGGCAAAGCCATCGAATTGCTCTCGCTCTCAAATGCTAATTGCATCGCTTTTGCCTCTACTAAAAAAAATGCCAATATCAATATTGAAAAAACTATTTTTTTGCTGTTTTTATACATAAATTATATATTTTTAAAAATTTGTATATGATAATTATTCTTTCCCTCAACATCCAAAATGTTGATACTTTTACAAAGATACACAAAAAATTCAATTAAAAATTAAAAACCTTTTTTTTCAGAGTGTAGAGTGTAGAGTGCAGATATTTTTTTTTTGCATTGTCTGAACTGTGATTTTGAATGATTTTTGAATGATTTATATGATTTCGCACAAATCACATCAATCATACTAAAATCAAAGTTCAGACAAAAAGAAAAAGGATTAGCAAAAAATTATCCTGCTAATCCTTATAAGTTTGCTAAAATCCTAATTTAACCTTTTTACGGAATTTGCTCATAAATCTGCCCATCGTGCCAATAAACATTGCCGCCTGCATTGTTGGCAAAGGTTACATTGGTATGGTTGACGCTAACCGTATTATGCGATACATAAAAGCCGTAATGGTTGGAATTGCGTATCACCGTATTGCTAATCGTAAGAGAAGTTTCCCACGCCATAGAAATTGCTCCCACGTCGCTACGCCCTGCACCATATTCAATAATGCAATGGTTGATAGTGTGGTATCCTTTCCATAACTGAATACCCATCGCACCGCTGCTTGCCCAATAGTAAGAAGAGCCGGGCAAACGGGTAAAGGTTACAGGAAGTTCTGCCGTTCCATTGACGGTTAAACTTGCAGACGCATCATTCACAATACTGATACCTGCATCAGCGTCCATATAGAAAGTAACCCCTTCCGTAATGGTCAAATTGCCACGCATTTCGCCGCCCTGTTCAATGAAATACGGCACACTTGTTCTGCCGATCGTCAAACTGGTTTGAGCAGGCAAATCAAAATTGTTAACGGCTACATAATTATTGGTATTACCTGTTAATGTAGAATTGGTAGTAAGCGCCGCCGCACTTGATAAAGAATAAAACCAAATCGGGGCTTTGTCACAATTTCTGATGGTGTTGTTGCTAAACGATGGTACTTCAACATTGGGATCACAGAAAAATCCGTAAGCCTTTGAGCCGTCAATGAGGCAGTTGTTCATTGTAACTTTGGCATCGTTATCGACCCAAACTACGCCGTAAGAAGTGCTGCTACC
>JAISTU010000173.1 GCA_031272415.1 Bacteroidales bacterium
AACAATATTTTTCCACCTTAAAAAGATGATTTTTTTTAATTGAGAATGGAGAATTATTTTTTCCCTTTCACCCTGCCTTTTGGGCAAGGCATGCCATTGCCCCTACACTCTACACTCTAAAAAAACGGCAGGATGTCGTTTCTACACTCTTAATTTTTAATTGCATCTTTCCACTCTCAACTTTTCTCGTAATTCATTGTTTTTGTGATTTTTACAACATTTGCAATTGTGTTACCGATAGGGCAATTTTGTATAGAATTTTCAATAATTGAGCGTTCTTTTTGCGTGTAATTGTTGTTTGGGAACGTAAACTCTACTACAAATTCTGCAATTCGGCGTGGATTTTCTGCCATAATTTTGGTTGTTTGCACTGTTGCGCCATCTATATTAAAATTGTGTGTTTGGGCTGCAATGCCGATAATTGTCAATGCACAACTTGCGTAAGATGCTGCAAATAAATCGGTTGGAGAAAATCCTTCGCCTTTTCCATGATTGTCAAGTGGAGCATCTGTTAGTAATTTGCTTTTCGAGCGAACATGTTCCGCTTCCGTGCGTAGATTTCCCAAATATACGGTTTTTATAACTTCTGACATAATTCTTTTATCTTTTTATATAATTAGTTGATATTCAGTTATTTACATTTTATCTTTTAAGGCTGCATTGAGTTGTATGAGCAAAGATTGATAATGAATTTTATCTTTTTGTGCAACAGAATTTAGCCTATTTTTAAGCAAATCACGGGAACGAACAGCCATATCTTGCAAATATGCCGCCGAATGGTCAATGGCGGAAATATTAACTTTCATTTGATAAGGGAATGGGTTTCCAAATGTATTTTGCTCATTATCAATACATTGTAAAAATGTTGCTGCCGAACCGCAACCATTTTCATATTCATAATTTTCAAAAAATGTCCTATATTTTCCCATTTGACCGCTTTGGTCTAAATTATAGGCAAAAATATCTGCCAAAGAAGGTGCATAAGCAATTGAATATGAGGCAGTTGTGGTGTTTCCTAAGGATTGACAGAACAGTTTTACCATCGCTTTTTGCAAGGCTTTGTTGCCCTCATCAAGTGGCTGCAACTGCAACAATGAACTCCAAACCGCATTGTAAAGGTCTTTGGAAAAATCATCAATCGAATACGGAGAAGGTGAATAATAGGAAGACAAAATAATATTTTCAAACAAGCCTTTGATATTCGACAACAATGATGAACGCACTGAAAATGAGCCTGTTACCTGCATTGGAAAATGTTTTTTGAGTGAATCATTGTCCAACCATGACATATTTTTATATTCATTGAGCAACCATTGTAAGGATTGTTGCTGTTTTGCTTTCTCTACCGGCGTGTGCTTTTCCCCTTTTGTACCCTCTTTGACATGCGCCGTGTAGATGCCGCCGATATTGTACATCACATTTCTTAAATAGCGATAATATTGCGTAAGTATTTGATTATAAAGCGATAATCTATGTTCATAATCGGGGTCATCATCTATCCATTCTTCCAAATGAGAAAGAATATATTTTAGATTTTTAATGCCGTAATTGCTTGATTTTATGGGGTCATTACCCAAATCTTCTTCAATACTGCTTGGGTCATAGCGACAAAAAACTTGTTGGTCTCCAAAGCGATACACGGGGTCTCCGGCATGCTCATCTACCCACGCCTCCACAATTTTCTGCTCTTGCCACTCATTTTTGCCACCGGCAAGATATTGATAATTCCATTTGATAAAAAAGTAATCATAAACGCCCAACTCCGGCGGCGTCAAACTTACTCCAACATCCTCAGGCTGAGCGACATAATTAAATCGTGCATAATCCATAATGCAAGGTGTTGTACCATATTTTTGTGTAAAAGTCGGCGACCGTAATGAGTCTGTTTCAAAAGCCGAAGAAGCCCCCATATTGTGCATAAATCCCAGACAATGACCAATTTCATGCGAAATAACATAAATTAAAGATTGAGCGAGAATGTCATCGGGCATCTTTTTTGTTCGCACACGCGGGTCTAATTGTGCCGTTTGTACAAATCGCCAATAGTTAATCAATTGAGAAATATTGCTCCAAACTATCACAGACGCATTCATAATCTCGCCCGTTGTGGGGTCAACCCATGACGGACCCATCGCATTGGCAGTCAGAGACGGCAAATAACGTATGCAAGAATATTTTAAATTATCGGGGTCAAAACAAGAATCCTCCTCTATTGTTGGAAATTCTTTGCAAATAATTGCATTTTTAAACCCAATTTTTTCAAATGCTAAATTCCATTTTTCAACACCTTCTTTGATAGGTTTTTTCCAATTTTGCGGAAAATTATTGTCCATATAAAAAACAATCGGTTTTTCAGGCTCACTCAATTCACCTTTAAAATATGCAATAGTATCTTTTGGAATTAAACGCCACCGTTTGGCAACAGCATACTCTTCCGAACAGTCGGATTGAGAGGCAAAATTCAGTTTTGTAGTCCGAAAAACACCCACACGTGAATCCACAATACGCGGTTTCATTTTCTCTTGTGGCAACAAAAGCAAAGAACGCGTAACTTTCATTGTATAAGGACCTTCCATCAATGTTCGTCCCTGATAAGTAGTGGTTAAGTTGTAAGAAAGGAAAGATTTTATGCTCAAATTATCATCAAATGACTTGCATTCAAGCAGTTTGGCAGCGTCTTTGTTGAACGTTGCCGTAGTCTTAATTAAACCGCTTGCCATATCTTTGAAAAAGTTAAAAATTTTGGCATCCGAACAAAAAGGCTCGCTAACCTCTATCACCACCGCAGAACTGTCGCCGTTGAATGCCTTTATGGTATAAGCATACAAAACGGGGTCTAAATTAGTGATTTTCAATGCTTTAGATATATTTGTATCGTTGGTAACTCTTCTTGTATTTATTTTACACAAATAAATCACGCTGTCGATACGCGTAAATTTTACATGCAAAGTGCCGGTTGATTTGTAACCAATATCAGCATAGCCCAATTCGGACACTTCCGAAGGCGTTGATGCCAGCAACATTTCCCTGTTTAAGTACTTGATTGGCAATTCAAAATACAATTTGTTCCCCACTTGATGAGTAGTAATAAATTGGCTCTTACAGGTAATCGTTTTGCCTTTTTTGAGCAATTTTTGATATTCCGTCTGTTTAGCAACTATTGTTGTATCACTTTTTGTTTTGTTTTTCTTTTTATTTTCAAAAGAATTATCCGCAACAACATTTTGTTGTAATATGCTGATTAAGAATACAATATGTATTAACGTAATTAGTTTTTTCATTAAATTATCTAATTTTTTTAATTCTACTTTTTACAAAGATACACAATTTTTCCAATTAAAAACTTTTTTCAGAGTGTAGAGATTTTTTTGCATTGTCTGAACTGTGATTTTGAATGATTAACATGATTATTATAATCTTGCTAATCACATCAATCATACGAAAATCAAAGTTCAGACAAAAAATTATGAAAAAAAATTTTTCCGTCATAACCATCTCTTTATCAGCACTTTAGTACATTTTTCGCAAAAAAATAAAAAAAAATTCGCAAAATTAACTTTTGTATTGAAAAAATGTGTATCTTTGCAAAACATATAAAAAGTTAATCGAATTTTTAGTAGGAAAAAGTATATGGTTGATAAAATCAGTCAAAATTTAAAGTACAGCAATAATGCTGGGGTAATGTGTAGAAAAGGTTCTTTAAGTGTCGCTCGTTTAGGAGAAGACGCCGAGAAGTAC
>JAISTU010000018.1 GCA_031272415.1 Bacteroidales bacterium
AAGCACATAAGACAATGATTACTCTTATCCGCATTTATTATTTCTGCAGAAACCTTTTGCTGAAAATTTATAACCCGAAAAATATCTGTTATTGTACGGGGATGGATGGGCGGCTTAAAAACCGCTATTCGACAAAAGAATATGCGGAGGATATTGCTGATGAAATTATGCAAGACATTGATTATGAATTGTTTGTTTATCATTGCCCTTGCTCTGATTGTTATCATCTGACGAAATGCAATAATTTATTTCATTGCAAATGAACGAAATCTTCCCTTTATAATGAAAAAAGTTGTATCTTGCCTAATTCACACCACAATGATAACGACTTACGGCGTAAAACATAATCAATATTGGGGAAACATTCTCAATAATATACAAACATACAAATAAAAAAATTATGACAACTCTCATCTCGCTTCTATCCGAGCATCTTCTTCCCAACTTTCTGCTTGCCAAAGAATTAGCAGGGCAGTACGACCGGCACGTTTTTATCACCACACGGCAGATGGGCGAACAGGGGATGACCGCTCGTTTCTGTAACGCACTGAAAATCGACAAACGAGAGGTGCAGATTATTGTCGTTTCGGAAGACGATTTGCCCGATGCAAGGGCGAAGTTGGGCAAATGTAATTTTTCAAAGGATGACCGTTATATCGTCAATCTTACCGGCGGCACGAAGATTATGTCGATTGCCGCGTTTCAGCATTTTTTCAAGTACGATGCGCTGTATTATTACGTTCCGATAGGCGTGAACAGGATTGAAAACGTGCGGACGGGCGAGAATTTTCCGTTGAATTACCGCGTGAATGTGGAAGAATACCTGTCGCTCTACGGCTTGACTTTTACCGCCGAAAACGCCAACCGGATTCAGGACACAAAAGGCGCTGAATTTGAGGCATATATCACAAATCGCATCAAGTCGGAAAAGGGCGTCAAAAATGGGCATATCTATCGCGGTGTGAAGGTTTTCAGAGAAAACGAAAAGGCGAACGATAACGAACTCGACGTGATGTGGACGGCTGATAATCAGATATTTGTTGGCGAATGTAAGGTTTCGCTCCGGAAGCCCAAGGAGTTGGACAGCGAGAACCGCCCAATCAACAAGCCGCCCGAATACTTGAACGAGATAATGTACAAACTTGCCGCCGTTTCAAAAGAATTTGGTTTGCACGTGAATCCCTATATTTTCATCAAAAAGGAGATTTTCAACGCGGTGTGGATGAAAGCAATCGAAAAACGGAAGAAAATTCTGGGAATCAGGGGGGTGATTGGGAGCGAGGAGTTGAAAAAAGAAAAATTACCAATATAAATATGGCAGATTTAATCGTTACGCTTTTAAGCGACCATACAATTCCTAATGTTCAGTTCCTTAGGGAAAAGAGCAATGAGGACTTCTTTCATCTATTTGTTTCTACGAAGCGAATGAACGAAAAATGCGTTGGGAATTGGATTAGAAACGTCTGCAAGTCCGTAATATCAATTCCTCACACCTTTTTTATTTTGCATTTATTCCCATTTCTACAATTATATCTAATGCTTTTTCGATGCCGTTGGGATTTTTGCCACCGGCTTGTGCAAAGAACGGCTGTCCGCCACCGCCACCTTGAATTTCCTTTGCTGCTTGACGAATAATTTGTATGGCATTTTTTCCGG
Source organism: Bacteroidales bacterium (assembly GCA_031272415.1). GTDB lineage: Bacteria > Bacteroidota > Bacteroidia > Bacteroidales > WCHB1-69 > JAISTU01. The sequence goes on from JAISTU010000018.1 coordinate 1,657, forward strand.
TTTCTACTAAATTATCTGATAATAAGACAGTTAGACTTGGTTTTCCTTCACACACCGCACCGATAGCGACCAATAAATTTTCGTTTTGCAATTTGCGTAACTGAAAAGCAAGCGTTTTAATTTGTTCGGTGGATAAATCAGTTGTAAATCTGATAAGTTTGATTCCCGCTTTGTCTTCTGCATTGGTTATCAATGTTTGAGAAAGTTCTGTAATCTTTTGATTAGCAAATGTTTCCACTTGTTTTTTTAATTCTGCATTTTCTTCTACTGTTTTTCGGATAGCCTCTGTCAAATCGGGTGAATTGTGCAGAAATTCCTTTGCGGTAGCGATAAAATCTTGCATATTATCAAGCATTTTTTCTACACTTTCGCCTGTAATAGCCTCAATACGTCTAATACCTGCGGCGATGGAAGTCTCTGATAGGATGCGCATTATGCCGATTTCACCGGTTGCATGCACGTGCGTACCGCCACAAAGTTCTACCGAAGAGCCAAATTTTATCACCCGCACTTTATCTCCATATTTTTCCCCAAATAAAGCCATTGCACCCATCGCTTGTGCCTCCGCTATGGGTGTATCACGTTTTTCATCTAATGGAATATTTTCTCTAATTCGCTGATTTACAATTTGTTCTACTTTTCTAATTTCTTCTTTGGACAATTTTTGAAAATGCGAAAAGTCAAACCGCAAATTTTCGGGGGAAACATAAGACCCTTTTTGTTCCACATGTGTTCCCAAAACCTCCCGCAAAGCCTCATGCAAAAGGTGTGTCGCCGAATGGTTACGCTGGGTAGAGTATCTCCGTTGGGTGTCAATTTTTGCCATAAATGTACTCTCCACATTTTCAGGTAATTGCTTTGTCAAATGTACAATGAGCATATTTTCCCGCTTTGTGTCGTATATTTTTGTTGTTTTTGCATTGTCTGTTGAGGTTATTTCTCCACTATCGCCAACTTGTCCGCCCATTTCGGCATAAAAGGGCGTTTTTGAAAGCACAATTTGATAAAATTCTTGATTTTTTTGCTTTACCTTTCGATAGCGTAATATAATGGTTTTCACTTCATTACAGTCGTAACCTACAAATTCAGGTTCGCCTTCATGCACTATTATCCAGTCGTCCGTTTCAACGGCTGCGGCATTTCTGGCACGCTCTTTTTGCTGTTGCATTTGCTCATTAAATTGTTGATGATTGAGCGTGAGGTTGTTTTCGGTCAAAATGAGTTCGGTTAAATCAAGCGGAAATCCGTAAGTATCATACAAAACAAAGGCATCCACACCGCTGATTTCGGTTTTTTTTGCATTTTTTGCCTCTTCTATCACCTTGTCTAACAATTTAATACCTGTTTCGAGGGTACGCAAAAAAGACTCCTCCTCTTCTTTTATAACTCTCTCAATAAGAGACTGTTGTGCTTTTAATTCAGGGTAAGCATCACCCATTGTTTGCACCAAAGTAGGGATAATTTTGTACATAAATGCCTGCTTTTGCTCCAAAAATGTATATCCATAACGCACAGCACGCCTTAAAATGCGGCGAATAACGTAACCCGCTTTGGCATTTGACGGCAATTGACCGTCCGTAATGGCAAAGGCTATCGTGCGTACATGGTCGGCAATGACACGCATCGCAATATTTATTTGTTCCTGTGAAATCGAATTTTGCTTGTCCATGCTATATTTACACCCCGTAATTTCCTCAATTTTTTCTATCAATGGTGTAAAAACATCGGTATCATAATTGGACTGCGTTTTTTGTAAAACCATGCACAAACGCTCAAAACCCATGCCTGTATCAACATATTTGGCTTTTAATTTCTCTAATTTGCCATTTGCCATTCGGTTGTATTGAATAAAAACGAGATTCCAAATTTCTATCACTTGCGGGTGGTCTTTGTTGACCAATTCTGCGCCCTTAATTTTGGATTTTTCTACTTGCGAGCGAATATCTGCATGAATTTCCGAACAAGGTCCGCACGGTCCTGTATCGCCCATTTCCCAAAAATTATCTTTTTTGTTGCCAAACAAAATGTGGTCTTGGGGGACATATTTTTTCCATATATCGTATGCTTCCATATCTTTTTGAGTGCCGTCTTTGTCATCACCCCCAAAAACGGTTACATATAACGAAGATTTATCAATTTTTAAAACTTCTGTCAAAAACTCCCAACTCCACGCAATAGCCTCTTCCTTAAAATAGTCGCCAAAAGACCAATTGCCTAACATTTCAAAGAGTGTATGATGATAAGTATCTTTGCCGACCTCTTCCAAATCATTGTGTTTTCCGGATACACGTAAACATTTTTGAGAATTTGCAACACGCTGATAATCAGGCTGTTGATTTCCTAAAAATATATCTTTAAATTGATTCATACCTGCATTGGTAAACATCAATGTTGGGTCATTTTTTAAAACTACCGGTGCCGAAGGAACAATTGTATGTCCTTTCTGCTTAAAAAAATCTAAAAATGCTGTTCTAACTTGATTACTTGTCATTTATTTATTTTTTTCCTATATAATTTTTGGTAAATTATAAACTATTTTACAAAGATACACTATTTTATCAATTAAAAATTAAAAAACCGTTTTTTTTATTGAGAATGGAGAATTGAGATTTATTTTTTTTGCATTTTTGCATCCCCCCTTGTCTGAACTTTGATTTCGAATGATTAACATGATTACTATGATTTCACACAAATCAAAAAAATCTTATGAAAATCGTGGTTCAGACAATGTAAAAAAAACTCAAATTTTTTCTCCTTAACAATCCACAAAATAACAAAAAAATATTTTTTAATTCTTCATTTTTTTATTTTTTAATCGAAAAAAAAGTGTAATTTTGTATTTAGGTACAATAGTTGAAAATTTATAACAGTTGAGAAACTTTGAGAAGCAGAAAAAATGACGCAAAATAAACAAATTACAATCTATTTTTATAATTTTTTTATCCAATTATGCAAAAAAAAATGCAAAATTGAATGGCAATGGGGAATGGTTGTCATCAGTGGTTTATTTTTTGCATCATGTGCGAGCATAGGCACGCTCACGGGGGGCGATAAAGATGTAACGCCACCACAAATATTATCACAAGAACCTGATAATCAATCTATTGAATTTAATTCACCTCAAATTAAACTCACTTTTGATGAATATATTGAATTGGATAATCCGATGGATAATTTTTTGATTTCACCGCCATTAAAAGATATGCCGACTTATACCATAAAAGGTAAGTCATTGATTATCAAGTTAAATAATTCATTAGACAGCAACACAACTTATATTATCACTGCTTCGGGAGCAATCAAAGACCTCACCGAAGGCAATCTATTACCGATAACACAATGGGTGTTCTCAACAGGTCAATACATTGATTCTCTGTCTATTACGGGTTATTTAAAGGATGCAATTACGCTTGAGCCGATTGCCAATGCAGGAGTGATGTTGCACAAAAATGCGACCGACTCTGCATTGATGATACAAATGCCTGATTATTACACAGTTACAGATGAGAAAGGGCATTTTGTATTTCATTATTTAGCCGACCATGAATATGCGTTGAGTGCTTTGGTGGAGAAAAGTCGCAATTATCTCTTTGACCAGAAAGATGAAAAGGTCGCATTTTGCTCAAAATCAGTGCGTCCGTACTATTTACCCCCCCCCGACACAACTGCTATATCGTTGGATAGCAATATTTCACAAAAAGAGATACAAATTATTGAAAATCAAAACGATACAATGTATTTATTTGCACAAGAAGACACTGTATTTCGATTTTTGAAGAGAGAATTAAAAGCAGAATTTACGCATTCGTTTTCGTTTCATGGAAAAGTGGACAGTTTTAAACTCCAACAAATCAGTGATTTAGATACATTGGTGGGCTATCTTGTGCAAACAAATACATCACAAGATACTGTAACTGTTTATTTTACACGTCCCATTGTTCCACATAGAGTTGATTTTGAATTGATTGTAAATTCACAAATAATGGACACGTTGACCATCAATTTGATGGAAAAACTTGCCGGCACACGACACAGCAAAAGCGACACGACCGTAAAAAGATTGAATTTTCAAGACAAATGCAATACCGAACTCAATATTTTGCCAAGTATTGTGTTTTTTTATCCCGTTGATAGTGCCGATTTGGAGCATTTTATTTTGATTGAAAAAACGAAAAAAACAAGTGATACGTTGCCGTTGAAGGTGTATTTTGCCGATAGCAATCTCCGCATTTTACAGTTTGATTATCCGTTTAAAGAGCAAGCCAATTACAGTATTTTTTGTCCGGATTCGATGTTCTGCTCCTACCACGGGCATTTCAATGACAGTATAAAAATTACTTTTTCCACCAAATCGGCAAAGGATTACGGAACTTTGAAGGTAAATTACCATTTTTTTGAAGAAAAACATTATATTTTGGAATTATTAAGCGAAAATATGCAAGTTTTACAACAAGATTTTTGCACTTTTGATAAGTCAATTACATATTCTTATCTTAAACCCGCTAAATACAAACTTCGTGTTATTGCAGACAATAATAACAATAAAAAATGGGACAGCGGACATTATTTATCCCGCCAACAGCCCGAAAAAATAATCTATTTTGAAAAAATAATTGAAATCCTCCCCAACTGGAAAATCGAAGAAGAATTTGAGGTAAACTTTTGATTCAGAGTGGAGAGTGGAGAGTGTAGATTTTTTTTTGCATTTTGGGATAAAAACGTTCTAAAATTTGAACATTTTCAGTCTGAACTGTACCTCCCTGCAGTGTCATTGTGGGGCGAGCCCGCAATGACGCTACAATCTTGTTAATCATATAAATCTTATGAAAATCGTGGTTCAGACAATTTTAAAATCATAATAATCACATCAATCATACGAAAATCAAAGTTCAGACAATGCAAAAAAACTCAAAAAATTTTTTCTCCTTGACAATCAATAAATTATAAAATAATTGCAATTTTTTTTTTCGCAAAATTGACTTTTGTATCAAAAAAAAGTGTACCTTTGCAAAACAGTAAAAGGTTAATCAAATTTTTAATAGGAAAAAGTAATATGGTTGATAAAATCAGTCAAAATTTAAAGTACAGCAATAATGCTGGGGTAATGTGTAGAAAAGGTGCTTTAAGTGTCGCTCGTTTAGGAGAAGACGCCGAGAAGTACACTTTTGCTATGCAATTGTCTGATTATCAAGCATTTACCCCCCCCCCCAACTGCTTGATAATCAAGCAGTTACGTGCATTTGAGCAATTAAAAATTAAAAGTTATCAATTCAAAATCATCAATCGTCTAATCCACGATTTTAATAATATTTACTTGATTTTTAAGATTTTATGTAATTGGACATCTTGGGAGGCTTTGTGTTTTATAAATATTCAAGCAGATAATAGTAAAAATGGCAAAATATGCGGAGCCGTAAGAGCGGGGATGATATGTATAAGCAATTATAAACCAATTAAATTCAACAATGATTATGTATTTTAGCAAAGAAGAAAAAGAGTGGATAAAAAAGATAGTAAATTTGTATTTAAATGGTAAGGACATATACAATTTAGATGATATGGTTCGGTTTATTTTTGAGCGAAAAATTATACCAGAACCTTTTGACGAAAACGTTACCAAATCTCCTGGGTTAGAATCTTATTGGGGACATGTATTATTCTTACTTAAACAAGGTGAGGGTGATAATAATTCAGAAAAAGAAGAACGTAATAAAACAATAAAAGATGTGGTTTTTCCAGTAATGCGATTTGAACAATTGCTAAAATATCTTCAAGAAAAAAAGATGATATATTTTACAGCACCATTTGAGGTGTCTTCTGATACAAAAGAATTGGGAGACAATGATTCTACTACTGCTATAGATAATAAATGTAAGTTTTTCTATATACAATTAACACCAACATCAGGAGATTTTTTGAGTCAGCATCAATATGATTTTTTGATTATAACAAGTGAATTAATAGAACTTACAAAAAATAATTTTATCAGTGAAGAGGAGGAAAGGTATAAAAAACGCCAATGTGCTGTATGGACTAGTATTATTGTATCAGCGACAATAGGCATAGGGGGCATTATTGTTTCTGCACTAATAGGTTTTGGAAATTTAATAATAAGTGCTATTAATTCAATAATAAATATTTTAAAATAAGAAATAATAAGAAAAATAAGAAATCTAATCAATAATCACTTAAATTTGTAATTATTAACTCATAAATAAAATAAAAACATGAAATCTATAAAGAATAAATTCACATTTTCAAAATTATTTTTAGCAGCAACACTCTGTTGCACAGTATTTTTTAACACTGCAAAAGCCCAAACAGTGATAGCGTCAGGAACAACAGGTACTTTACCATGGCAATTGACAAGCGATAGTACGCTAACTATCAGCGGGAGCGGAGCAATGCCAAGTTACAGTAGTACGAATCAGCCTTGGTACTCTATTCGCACAAAAATCAAAAGTGTTATCATTGGAGATTCTGTTACCTCAATTGGTCAATATGCCTTTTATGGTTGTAGCAATATGGCAATGGTAAGCATTGGATATTCGGTTACAAGTGTATATAATTCTTCAGGCTTGAATAACAGTGCAAGTATAACAGTTGTAAATTTCAATGCTCGGAATATGACAACCGCAGACGTTTTTTACAATTGCACTGCATTAACAACGTTAAATATTGGAGATAGTGTTCAAATTATTCCGGACTACACTTTTTACAATACAGGAATTACGACCTTAATTATTCCTAATAATGTTCAGTCAATTGGGGCAAGCGCCTTTTACAATTGCCATGCTCTAAACTCTATACAGTTTGGCAGTTCTGTGCATAAAATTGGTAACAGTGCTTTTTATAATTGTGATGGTTTAACAGGGGCTCTAATAATTCCGAATACTATAGATACAATAGGAAATTACGCTTTTTATAATTGCAATAGTTTAACATCTTTAACGATTCCTAATTCAGTTGACACAATAGGAATTTATGCTTTTCAAAATTGTTCTTTGTTAGGAAGTCTCAATTTTAATGCCCCTCGATTACCGAACACTAATATTTTTTCAGGTTGTACTTTTTTAACAACACTCAATATTGGCAATGACGTTACTTATATTGGAGATAATGTTTTTCAAAATTTCACTAATCTGACATCGGTGATATTAGGTAATTCTCTTATGGCAATAGGGCAAAATCTTTTTTCGGGGTGTACTAATATAAACACATTAAGTATTGGAAATTCAGTGGTAAGCATTGGAAATACTGCTTTTAGTGGCTGTAGTAGTTTGACTTCGGTAGTAATCCCTAATTCTGTTACCACTATCGGAGGTAGTGCTTTTCAGAATTGTACAAATTTAACTTCCTTAACACTTGGAAAATCTATTACATCAACGACATCTTTATCTTCTGCATTTTACAACAATTCTATTGACACATTATATTACCACCCAATCAATTATTCGATGACTATTGCATCAGCATCCAATGGACCATTCCCTGATTTAAGAAAATTGGTGATTGGAGATAGTGTAACCTTTTTCCCTGAACGATTTTTCAAAGGTTGTGTATTGTTGAACAATATTCAGTGTAATGCAAATACACCTCCGACCATTTACCCCAACACATTTGATGGTGTAGCATCCAATATTTTAGTAACTGTTCCTTGCGGAAGATACAGTACATATATGACCGCTCCTTGGTGGAATGGATTTATCAACTTAACCGATAACTGCAACAGCCCCAATAACTACACAGTTACAACTATATCCAACAATCTTACTTTTGGAACTGTTGCAGGTGGTGGGTCTTATAGTCCTAACAGCAATGCATATCTTTATGCTGCGCCAAAATCAGGCAATACTTTTCTCAATTGGGCGGATAATAACACCACCAATCCCCGCACGGTAACAGTTACATGCGACACTATTTTGATAGCCATTTTTGGGACGGCAGTACATGATACAACATACGGCGACAGTATATTCGTGTCTGTGCATGATACAGTTTTAATGCATGATACAATTATCACATCTGCTGACACGGCTTATATCATTATCCATGATACAATTTTGGTTTCTATTTATGATACAATTTTCAAGGATACGGCATATATTGTCAGATATGATACAATAATTTATGTGCATGATACAATTTATTTGCCTATTTATCAGCCCATTCATGATACTTTGTTTGTTAAGGACACCGTCTATCTTCCTGTTTATGTGTATGATACGATTTTTATGCATGATACAATGTATATTGATACTTGTTTGACCTCCGCAGTGGGGGCAATTTATCAGGACGAAAATACAATAGATATTTATCCCAATCCTGCCAAAGAGAGAGCAACAGTAGATTTTGGGCAGTATGTCAATGGGACGCTTTTATTGTATGATATAAATGGTAAAATACTGTTTTCCAAAGAGATAGCATCTGAAACAGAAATTTTGAATTTACAAAATTTGTCAGCAGGACAGTATATTGTGCGAGTGTTGTCAGGCAATAAAATTGTAGGAAAAAAGATAATTCTAAAAGAATAGTGTAAATAATTGAAATAGAAAGAAATAAATATTTAATTTTCGTAAAAATAATTAAAAAAATATATAAAATTATGTCAGATAGTAGTAATAAATTGAAGAACAAGACCGGAGACAACCGGATGCAACAAATTGCAAAACAAACCGTGGAGCAGAGACCATGTAAAAATAACGGGAAAACCGAAGTGCCTAAGAGTAGGAGAAACTTATTAATGACTCTATTTATTATAGTTTTCTTAACGGGCATAATATCTGTTAATAGAATTGAGGCACAAACGGTAATTGATTCAGGCACTTGTGGTACAAGTCTCATTTGGCAACTGACAAGTGATAGTGTGCTAACTATCAGTGGTAACGGCGCAATGACAGACTTTACAAGTAGTACTGCTATGCCATGGAATTCCTATAAAACGCGTATTCTCAATGTTGTTATAGGTAATGCGGTTACCTCAATAGGAAATTATGCTTTTTATCTTTGCAGCAATTTAACATCAGTAACTATTGGGAATTCAGTTAAAACAATAGGAGAAGGTGCTTTTGGAGGGTGTTATCATTTGCCTTCCATAACTATCCCTAATTCTGTTACGACAATAGGAAATAGTGCTTTTTCTAATTGTAGTAATTTAACATCTGTAACTATTCCTAATTCGGTTACAACAATAGGCGGTTATGCTTTTTGTTTGTGTACAGGTTTAACATCAATTACTATTCCTAACTCTGTTACTACAATAGGTGCTTTTGCTTTTTCTATCACGGCGTGGTATGCTAATAAGCCTAACGGATTGATTTATATCAGTACTTGTCTATACGCATATAAAGGAACAATGCCTGCAAATACTTCAATAACTATTCAGGAAGGAACAACACAAAT
>JAISTU010000038.1 GCA_031272415.1 Bacteroidales bacterium
TAAGATATTTGCAAAGATACACCTTTTTTTTAGTTGAGAGTTGAAAGCCGAAAGTGGAGAGTAAAAAAAGTTGTCTGAACTGTGATTTTAGTATGATTTTTTTGATTTGTGTGAAATCACAGTAATCATGTTAATCATTCCAAATCACAGTTCAGACAAAGGGGGGCAAAAATGCAAAAAAATCTCTACACTCTCCACTCTGCAAAAAAAGGTTTTAATTTTTAATTAAAAAAAATGTGTATTTTTGTAATATGGAGACGGATAAATATTATTTACAAAAAGCGATTGATTGTGCAAAAGAGAATGTTTTGTCGGGCAAAGGCGGTCCTTTTGGGGCATTGATTGTCAAAGGGAGTGAAATTATCGCCTGCACAGCCAATAGTGTTACTCTTTTGAACGACCCTACTGCACATGCGGAAATTTTGGCTATCAAAATGGCTTGTAAAGCATTGAAAACGTTTGTGTTAAGTGATTGTACAATTTATTCCAGTTGCGAGCCTTGTCCTATGTGTTTGGGGGCAATTTATTGGGCAAAATTAAGTCGTTTGGTATATGCTGCTACCAAAGAAGATGCTGCCAAAGCAGGATTTGCAGATCAATTGATATACAAAGAGTTAGACCTAAAACCTGACCAACGAATTTTACCAAGTATACAAATTCATTTACCGCAAAATGGTCTACCCTTTGAGGCATGGATGCAATTAGAAGACAAAATAAAATATTGAAAATGAGTAATTTAGAAGAACATAAAGCAGGTTTTGTAAGTATTTTGGGCAATCCCAATGTAGGAAAATCTACGCTAATGAATTGTCTTACAGGCGAAAAATTATCTATCATTACCTCCAAAGCACAAACTACCCGCCACCGCATTATGGGGATTGTCAATGGCGAAAATTTTCAAATTGTTTATTCTGACACTCCGGGCATTTTGACGCCCAACTATAAAATGCAGGCATACATGATGAAATATGTTGAGGCGGCGATTGCAGACAGCGATATTTTGCTCTATATGGTGGATTGCAAAGAGACAAAATTTGAACAAAAAATTATAAATTCGGTCAAAAAACTTGCCACTCCTTGCATTGTGGTTATCAATAAAATAGACAAAGCAGATGATTTGCTGGTGGAAAAAAGTGTACAATTTTGGCAACAATTGCTTGCACCTCAACATATTTGTTGCATTTCGGCATTATACAAACTAAATGTTGATGATTTAATGAGCAAAGTTGTTTCGCTTTTGCCTTTGTCGCCGCCTTATTTTCCAAAGGATGATTTGACCGACCGTCCCATGCGGTTTTTTGTTGCCGAAATGATACGTGAAAAAATTTTGTTGCAATTTAAAAAAGAAATTCCGTATAGCGTGGAAGTTGTTGTTAATCAATACAAAGAAGAAAAAGATATTACCAAAATTGATGTTACCATTTTTACGGAAAGAGATTCACAAAAAGCCATTATTTTAGGACATAAAGGCATGGCTATCAAACAATTAAGTACTGATTCTCGAATAGCAATAGAAGAGTTTATCGGACAAAAGGTGTATTTGATGTTGAATTTAAAAGTGCAACAAAATTGGCGAAATGATGAAAAAAGATTACATCAATTCGGATATTTATAAACAGTTGATTATCAATAGAATATGATTTATACTACTAAAGCCTTAATTTTGCATGTTTTGGAGCATACCAATAAAAAAAATATTGTCAGTATGTATACGGAACATTCTGGTTATCAGTCTTTTATAAATTTTGAGGGGAGACAAAAATTTCATCCCATGTCATTGATGGAGATTGTGGCACAGCACAAAGAAAAAGCAGGCTTGGGATATATCAAAGAAAGTCGTTTGCTTGTTCATGTGAATCAGGCTCAATTTGATATGCGAAAATCGGCTATTTGCCTGTTTATCAATGAAATACTTTACAAAATTTTGCACAATAAAGCCGAAGATGCGACACTGTTTGATTTTTTGTATAATAGTCTGTTTTTTTTCTGCAAAGAGCCGTATTTGGCTGATTTTCACATTCGTTTTTTGACTTCTTTGATGCGACATTTAGGGGTGCAACCGGTTGATAATTATTCCACAGTCAACAATTTTTTCAATCCGGAACTATCTCATTTTGAGCCATCTATAACTTTGTCTTCACAAGAACAAACCATTTATCAATGTTTTCATCAAATACTGTCAGAAGAAGAATATTTTTGCTCTCACAAAAGAAAACCAATTTTGCAACAGCCTATTCGTAATTTATTGTTAGAGAAGATATTACAATATTATACTTGTCATATTTGCGATATGAGTAAAATACAGTCTTATGAAATATTAAAAGCCGTATGTGCGTGAAAATCAATCAATTACAACCAAAAATTTATTTTTCTCCTTTCCACAATCTCACCCATAGATTGTTTAGGGATACTTTTTGTCAACATTTTTCAGGCATTGATGCTTTTATATCACCGTTTATGCCTGTGGGAGAGGCAGTTACCCTTTCCACTGCCCGTTTCAAAGATATTTTGCCAAAAAGTGAAAAAACACCACTTATTCCACAGTTAATTGGTTGTAAATCAAACGAATTAGCAGACAGTGTTCATTTTTTGCTTCAACTTGGCTTTGAGCGTATTAATTGGAATTTGGGCTGTCCTATGCCGCAAATTATACGCAAAAAGCGCGGTGCAGGCTTATTGCCTTTTCCGGAACTGATTGAAAACGCTGTAAATGAGATACTTACACGTTCTCCGAATGCACGACTATCTCTTAAAATGCGACTTGGATTGCAAGATGCGACTGAATCTTTGAAAATTATAGAACGTTTAAATCAATATCCGCTTGATTTTATAGCCATTCATGCACGTTTGGGCGTTCAACGTTATGAAGGAAGTGTTGATATTGAGGCATTTACAAATTGTTTTCGGATTTCCAAAAATACTGTTTTTTACAATGGCGACATCAATACGGTAGCAGATTTTGAACAAATATCAACTCTTTTTCCTACTATGAAAGCCGTTTTACTCGGACGCGGACTGCTGAAAAATCCGCTCCTTGCAGAGGAAATTAAACAAAAAAATCTCCAAATCGGCAACAAAAAGGTACGAATTTATAATTTTTTTAATGATTTAGCCACACAATATCAACAAAAATCCACTCCAACAGGCTGCCTCAATCGATTAAAAGAACTTATTATCTACCTTTCAACTTCATTGGAATTTTCCCCACAAAAATTAACTAATCTATTGAGAATAAACTCATTAGAAGAATTTAAAAGAGAAATAGAAAATTGTAAAATATAGAAACTTTTTTACACTTTTTACTCTCAATTCTTAAACGCTCTCATCTATCTCCACTATTTCTTCTTCTAACGTTTTGTATTTGCAATAGTTTCGCCATTTTTCGACAACAGTTTGCATGTCTTCGGGTAAGGGACTTTCAAAGAGCATATTTTGCTGTGTTGTGGGATGTATAAATCCTAACGATTTTGCGTGTAAGGCTTGGCGGGGCAAAGCGGAGAAACAATTTTGCACAAATTGCTTATATTTTGTAAAAGTAGTGCCTTTTAAGATGCGATTGCCTCCATAAGTGGGGTCATTAAAGAGCGGATGTTTAATGTATTGCAGATGTACGCGGATTTGGTGAGTGCGTCCGGTTTCGAGTCGGCATTCAATCAAAGTAACATAACCAAATCTTTCCAATACCTTCCAATGCGTAACGGCATGTTTTCCGTGTTCGCCATCAGGAAAAACGTACATTGACTTACGGTCTTTGGGATTTCTGCCTATATTTCCGACAATTGTACCCTCATCTTCTACAAAATCCCCCCAAACCAAAGCCCAATAGCGTCTGTGAATGGTATGATTAAAGAAATCGGCGGCTAATTTAGCCTGTGCTTCTTCGGTTTTTGCCACCATTAACAGCCCAGATGTTTCTTTGTCAATTCGGTGCAACAAACGCGGACTTTCTACCACGTCATCATGCACCAAAATATCTCTCCAATGATAGCAAAGAGCGTTCACCAAAGTGCCTGTATAATTAGAATGTGCAGGATGTACCACCATGCCCGCTTTTTTATTGACCACAATTAAGTCATTGTCCTCATACACAATATCAATCGGAATATTTTCAGGTACAATATCAATCTCTTTGGGCGGAGTTGCCAACACAATAGAAATTTTATCAAAAGGTTTGATTCTATAATTCTGAATGCGAGGCACTCCATTGACCAAAATATTGCCTGCTTGCGCCGCCTGTCTAATACGATTGCGAGATATATTGCCTCCTATATGCGCCGTCAGAAACTTATCAATTCTCACCAACGATTGCCCCTTGTCGACTGTCATGCTGAAATGTTCATACATCTCATCATTTTGTTCGCTCTCGCTGTTGAACTCTTCCTGCGAAATATCAAAACTGTCTTGATTTTCCGGCTCTAAAAGTTTTTGCTCATCCATGCAAATTTATCGATTGGTAAACCGATGACTTACCGCTCTCATGCGTATATTGGTGATAATTTTTTTTGTATATAAAGGAAATTCAGCCCGCATCATCCAATCATAAAACGCAGGGTCTTTTCTGAATGTGGACTCTACCTCACAGCCTTTATATTTTCCAAAATTAAACACTTCTTTGTCATTCTCGTCAAAAATAATATGTCCTGCAAAATCCACATTGCGGTCAATAATAGAAAATTTTGACAAAGTGGTTACATCATTTTGAATGGGCATAGACTCACTGCCATTTTCATCTTCTTTCTTAACATCTTGATAAAGAGAGAGTTGTGCTGCCAAAATTTCTACTATTGTCTCTACTGCCCGCTGCGTGGCAAAAGGACGGGCAAGTTCTTTATCGCAATAAAATCGATAAGCACCTACAAGTGTGCGGGACTCAAGTTTATGGAAAATATTCTGCACATCAATAATGCGTACTTGGCTCAAATCCAACTCAATCCCTGCTCTGAGAAACTCTTCTACCAACATCGGCACATCAAATTTATGCAAATTGTAACCCGCAAGATCACAATCTTTCAAAAAAGCATAAATTTGAGGTGCAAGTTGAGCAAATTTGGGTTTATCAGCCACATCTTTGTCATAAATTCCGTGCAATACAGATACTTCATTCGGAATAGGCACACCCGGATTGATGCGATAAGTAATGGCTTCTGTTTGAGACTCACCATTAACTTCCGGAAACACCTTTAACATGCCTATTTCCACTATCTTATCCGACCCGATTTGCAGTCCTGTCGTTTCTAAATCAAAGAAAACGATTGGTTTTGTCAGTTCTAACTTCATGCTTTATTTTTCGAGTGCTTTTTCTGCAATTTCGCTATCAACAAGAATACGACCACAAAATTCGCATACAATAATTTTTTTGTGCATACGAATATCCAATTGTCTTTGGTCTGCTATTTTGCTAAAACAACCTCCACAGGCATTTCTATCTACTTTTACGGCTGCCAATCCGTTACGGACGCTGGTACGAATACGCGTAAAAGCGGCTAACATACGTGCATCTATGCCTTTTTCTTGTTGCCTTGCCGTGCGATGCAATATATGCTCTTCTTTTTCGGTTTCGGCTACAATAGCATTGAGTTCGTTTTGTTTTCTTTCCAAATCGGCTTTTGTGGTTTGATAAGATTCTTCAGTTTCCTGCAAAGCCGCGGTTTTCTCATCAATTTCTGCCAAAAATTCTTTGATATGCTTTTCACACAATTGAATTTCAGTCTCTTCGTATTCAATTTCTTTGCTTAAAGCGTCAAATTCACGATTGTTTTTAACATTATTGAGTTGCTCTTTGTACTTAACAATTTGAGATTGAGCATTTTTAATGTTTTCTTTTTGTGCTACAATTTCATTTTGCAATTCCAAAATAGTGGCATTATGCTTGTCAATACGTGTTTGGAACTTTTGGCACTCATCGTTCAAATCGTCCACCTCAAGCGGGAGTTCACCGCGAATAATCCGCAACTGATCCATTTTTGAGTGGATTGATTGCAGTTTATACAGTGCTATCAATGTTTCTTCTACTGATTTTTCGGAAACATTTTCATTTTCTTCTGCTTTATGAGCCGTTTTTTTCTCCTTTGAAGGGGCATTTTTTGTTACTTTTTCTGCCTTTTCTGCTTTTGTTGTTTCTTTTTGAGGTTCTTTTGACGTTTTTTTAGTCTCTTTGACCGTTGTTGACGTCTTTTTTTCAACCTTTTTTTCAACTTTTGTTGCAGGTTCTTCTTCTTTTTTTACCTTCTTAACTGTTTGAGACTTTTCAGATTTTTCTGTTTTTGTCTTTTCTTCTTTTTTGTTCACTGTTTGTGTCTTTTCTTCTGTTTCTGCTTGTTTTTTTACTGCCATTTTTTATCGAATTTGTTTTATAAATAATATACAGGATTTTTCTCGGTTAAGGCTTCTGCAAAGTTACTAAATTTTTTGATAAGTTTTGAAAATATTGCATTTTTGATAAAAATTTCACTTTCAAAATGTCCTATATCTACCAAAATTATTTCATCTCTATGGTCAAGGAACTGATTGTGTTTCAGTTCAGAAGAGATAAAAATATCGGCTTTTTGTGCCACAGCATTGGGAATTAAAAAACTTCCACTGCCTCCGCAAAATGCCACTTTTTTGACCTCTTTTTTGTTCAAATAACCGTGTTTTATGACTTCTAATTGCATTTTTTGCTTCAAATTTTGCAAAAATTCAACCGTTTTTTCTGCATTGGGCAATTCGCCTATCATACCCGCCCCAATCAATGGATTGCACTGCGACAATGATATTATATCAAACGCAGGTTCTTGATAGGGATGCACCGCTAATAATTTGCTAATTACTTTATTTTCAATGTGTTGTGGAAATACTACTTCCAATCTTACCTCATTGGTAACCGTAAATTGTTCTATTTCCCCAACAAACGGTTCTGCATTTATGCCGGGACGAAATGTACCCACACCGGTTACATTGAAACTGCACCTATCATACAGTTTCCCAATTGCACCCGCTCCTGCATTAAAAAGAGCCTCCCTGACTGTCGTTGCCTGCTCTATCGGCACAAAAACAACTAATTTTTTCAAATTATTTGCCATCGGTGATAAAATTTGACAATTTTGCAATCCTATTTTTTCTGCAATTGTCTGATTTACACCATTATACACGTTATCTAAATTGGTATGAACCGCATAAACGGCAATGTCATTTTTTATCGCAAGGGCGGCTATCTTTTGTGCATTTGTCTGTCCTGTGATTTGTTTTAAAGGCGTAAAAATAAACGGATGATGAGAAATAATTAAGTTAAAACCTCCCGCAATAGCCTCTTTCATTACTGCTTGTGTCAAATCAAGACAAACCAATCCCTTTTTTAATTCACTGTTTTTGTTACCAATCAAAAAGCCTGAATTATCAAAACTTTCCTGATAACAGGGCGGTGCCCATTCTTCCAAAAATTGTATAACTTCACTTATTTTTGTCATTTTCGTCAACTTTTTTATTCAATATTACAAAAATTAAAAATTCCTAAACATTGTGGAAATCGGACTAATAAAACAATGCCTACCCCTAAAATCAAAAGGGACAGCAACAATTTTACAATGTCTTTCAGTGGCAACACACAAACTCCCGCCCATATCAGCAAAAGCGACCATAATGAAACCACATTTCCCCACGTAAATGCAATGATATTCAATGCTTTAAGCACAAATAAAACACCAATGCTTATCAATAATATTCCCCAAAATATGTTTTTATATTTCATTTTATATATTTATTTGTTAATTACTATTTTCTTTGGAATAATTCCTTTATTTGTTTCTATCAATACTATATACAAACCGTTTGCCAAATGAGAAATTGATATATTTTGTTGATAATCAGATATTTGCAACAATTCTCTCCCATATATGTCAACAATTTTTATGGATTGAATTTGCAAATTGTTTTCTACATTGATGTGCAATTTTTCACTGGTAGGATTGGGAAATATTTGCAAATATTTAGCGAGGTGAAGTGTTGTAATGCCATTACTTTCAGGATATTGCAATTGTTCTGCTTGTATCCAAATAGAGTCTGTTGTTGCCCCTTCAAAATTGCAATTTGCATCCGCCATTCTAACTGTCCAAATCAGAAGTGGAAAATGACATAACCATGCACCATAGGTGTCCAACAAAAAAGTAGTATCCCAAATAATTATTGAATCACTTTTGGGGCAACCTTCAAAAAAAATCCCCATTTCCGCAAAATCCCCACCGCTGATATTATCATAATACACCATAAAGAACTCTATATCAGGCTTTTCGATAATCAAATGCACTTTTGTAGTCATCGAATCTCGCTCTGCAAAAAGTACTTTTTGTGCCGACAATTCAGTGTGTAAAAAAATCAGTATTCCTGCTATTAAAAACCATAAATTCCTCATATTCAATCTTTTTTCTTTTTAAATCCCAATACAAAAATTAAAACTCCGGCAAAAATCAAAAATGCAGGCACATAAATTTTGGCTCTGAATAAAGGACAAAATTGCCGAAATAAAAAAATAATTCCCATATAAATCAATAACGTACCCACAATTATTGTTGCCCATTTGTTTCTTTTATCTTTGTTCGCAGTCGAAGTCGCTGTTTTGTCTTCTTCTTGTGCAGTGTAAGATGTCTGCTCATTGGTAGTTGAATATTCTGTATTTTGTTGATTATCAGCATTTTGAAAATTATCAATATTGATAACTTTTTCTCCTTTTTGAGTGCTATTTTTGAGCAAAAAATCTCCATTTTCATCAGGCATAATGAGCATCAAAATGAGATAAAGAATAATTCCCGTACCGCCGAAAAAAGTGAGCAATACAAAGCCTGCCCGCACTAAAATCGGGTCTATCTCAAAATAAATACCTATTCCTGCTGCAACACCTGCAATTTTTTTGTCGCAACTTCTAACAAACTTTTTTTTATCCATCATAATTTCAATTAGAAGAGGATAATAACCACAAAATCAAATACAAAAGTATCCCAAAACCAAAGCACACAACCGAAACAACAAAAATTACTCTCACCAAAACAGGGTCAAGGTTCAAATAATCTCCTAATCCGCCACATACACCTGCAATAACTTTATTTGTCGAACTTCTGTGAAATTTTTTATAATTCATGTTTTTAAAAACGTTTAATAATAATAAATTTACTTACAAAATGCAAAAATACACATTTTTTTCAATTAAAAATTAAAAACCTTTTTTTTTAGAGTGTAGAGTGTAGATTTTTTTTTAAGACTGTATCCGAGTAAGCATATATTTATAACGATAACACATTTATAATCACCAATAATGTAGAGACGT
>JAISTU010000002.1 GCA_031272415.1 Bacteroidales bacterium
TGAAACTTGTATATCTTCTTCTAAACCAGACTCTTCCTGTATAAAATTAGTCTTTTCCATCTGAATAATTTTCTATATAATTACAAAGATACACCTTTTTGTCAATTAAAAATTAAAAAACCGTTTTTCAGAGTGTAGAGTGTAGAGTGCAGAGTGCAGAGTGTAGAGTGTAGAGTGTAGATTATTTTTTTGCATTGTCTGAACTGTGATTTGGAATGATTTGAATGATTATCTAAAATCATAATAATCACATCAATCATACGAAAATCAAAGTTCAGACAATACAAAAAAATAATTCTCAATTTTCAATTTTCCATTCTCAATTGAAAAAAACGTTTTAGTTGCATTACTACGTATTCATTTAAAATTTGCACGAACATAGCGGTCTTTTCCATAAAAATCGGATTTGATTTCTATGTTTTTGTAGTTCATATTATGCAGAATATCAACAATTTCTGTTGCAAATACTTCATTGATTTCAAAATAAATTTTTCCATTTTCAGAAAGGTGATTTTGTCCTATTTGAGCAATTTTTTTATAAAATTTAAGTGGCTGTCGGTCATCCACAAAAATGGCTTCAAATGGCTCATAATCAAGTACATTAGGCTGCATAAATATTTTTTCACTTTGGCGCACGTAGGGCGGATTGCTCACAATGAGAGAAAGTGGTTGAGAGAGCATGGTTTCTATTTTGGAGGAAAATATATCTGCTTGATAAACAGTGATTTGCACATTGTTTAGTTGAGCATTTTTTTCTGTTGCAGCAACCGCGTGGAGAGAAATATCAATGGCAGTAATTTTTTTTGCCATTTTCATTTTTGCTAAACTTACTGATATACAGCCACTTCCGCAGCAAATGTCGATTAAATTTTCCACTTTTGCTTCCGATTTCACTATCCAATCCACTAAACCTTCTGTCTCCGGTCGCGGAATAAACACATTTTCATCTATTTGCAGTAGCGAGTGATAAAATTCTGCTTTTTTTGTAATGTATTGTATGGGAACATGTTGTGCTAATTTTTCTAAATCTGCATCAATTTTTTCTAATTTTGGCTCAATAAGAATATTGTAATGCTTTGATATTGCGTCAATTACGGCATGTCCTGTATGATGTTGAAACAACAAATGCGACATTGATTGTGCCTCCGATTGGGGATAAATTTTGAGCAAAAAATGATATATATATTTGTATAAATCAATCAGTTTCATGAAAAATTAAACGCTTTTTTTCCATTCTTCTTTGATGCAACGGACAATATTTTGCACATCTAAACCACATTCTTGCTGCAATTGATTAACATCCCCTTGTTCAATAAATTTATCTTCTATTCCAATGATTTTGAGTGAGTTATGGAGATTATTGCGTAATAAAAATTCACTCACCGCCGAGCCTAAACCGCCTATTTTACAGCCATTTTCAAGGGTAATCAAATGCGGATAATGTTGGCAAATTTCACATAGCAACTGCTCATCCAAAGGTTTGAGAAAACGCATGTCAAAAAGCCCAATTTGCATGTTTTCATTTTGTAATTGTTGAGCAACTTTGATGGCAGAATTTCCAATGTGTCCAATAGATATAACTGCCACATTTTCACCATTTTGTAAACAAATTCCTTTGCCAATAGGATATTCTTCAAAAGGTGTATTTTGCCAATTATTGCTAACTCCTTTTCCGCGCGGATAACGAATGGCAAAAGGGTTTTTGGCAAGCGTTGCCGTGTACATTAAATTGCGTAAGTCTCTCTCATTCAGCGGAGAAGATATAATTAAATTGGGAATACATCGCAAAAATGCCAAATCAAAATTACCATGATGGGTCGCACCGTCTTCCCCTACTAAGCCTGCACGGTCTATGCAGAAAATGACCGGCAATTTTTGCAAAGCCACATCATGAATAATTTGGTCATAAGAACGCTGCAAAAAAGTGGAATATATATTGCAAAAAGGAATGTAGCCATCGCAAGCCAAACCTGCCGAAAAAGTAACTGCATGCTGCTCGGCAATCCCCACGTCAAAAGTGCGGTTTGGAAATTCTTTCATCATCAAATCCAATGAACATCCTGTTGCCATGGCAGGCGTAATACCAACAATATGAGGATTTTGACGTGCTAATTCACAAATTGTAATCCCAAATACCTTTTGATATTTTTCCGGCTCGTCAGGGGACAAAAATGTTTCAATAATTTTACCTGTTTGACGGTCAAATTTTCCGGGTGCATGATAAAGAACTTGACTTTTTTCCGCCTCTTTTAAGCCTTTCCCTTTTATAGTTACGCAATGTAACAATTTGGGACCTTGTATTCGCTGCAAACCCTTTAAGACCTTAACCATTGTCAAAATATCATGCCCGTCAATGGGTCCAAAATAACGAAATCCAAGTGCCTCAAAAAGGTTGCTGTTTTTGAGCAAACTGCCTTTTAATGCCGCCTGAAATTGCTGAATAATTCGGCGTGCAGGATAGGCTTCATTGTCTTTTTTTGAAAATAATCGCCAAATTTTATCTTTGAATTTGTTGTAAGACTCTGATGTTGTGCGTTTTGCGAGATAAGTACTCATTGCCCCTACATTGTGGTCAATCGCCATATTGTTGTCATTAAGTATCACTAACACATTCGCTTGTGCTGCCCCTGCATTGTTCAAACCTTCAAAAGCCAAACCGCCTGTCATTGCGCCGTCTCCGATAATGGCAACATGATTTCGCTGCTGATTGCCTTCCAAAGCGGCAGCAATTGCCATCCCTAAAACCGCTGAAATAGAAGTAGATGCGTGTCCGCCTCCAAAAGCATCATATTTACTCTCTTCCATTTTGGGGAAACCACTGATGCCGTCTTTTTTCCTAATATTGCGAAATTCTTCCCGTCTACCTGTCAATATTTTATGAGCGTATGCCTGATGTCCCACGTCCCAAACTAACTTATCATTCGGAGTATCAAATACATAATGCATTGCAACTGCCAATTCAATAGCCCCCAAACTCGACCCTAAATGACCCGGATTGACAGACATTACCTCTATTATATAATCTTGTAATTCACAACACAAATCATTTAATTGCTCAGGTTTTAACTTTTTTAAATCAATAGGTGAATTGATTTGATTTAACAAAATGTATTTTTCAGACATCAATATTTCTTCTATTTTTTATCTTTTTTACAAAGATACACAAAAAAATCAATTAAAAATTAAAAACTTTTTTTTAGTGTGTAGAGTGCAGAGTGTAGAGATTTTTTTTTTTGCATTTTGGGAGAAATTTGTTCTAAAAAATTACAATAATATCGGTGATTTGACGTTAATAAAGTAATGTAAGACAAAACTTTAATAAAATGAAAAATAGAATAGGAAAATACAACAAACATTATTACACCGGCAATCACTTGAGTAGCACGCAGTTAGTAACAGATGGGACAGGGGGGGCTGTACAGCAAGTTGAGTATGCGCCTTTCGGGGAAGTGGTGAATGAATATAATATAGATTGGAGCAGCGGACAAGTGCCTGATTTTAAGTTTAATGGGAAGGAATTGGATGAAGAAAATGGTATGTATTATTTTGAACATAGATACCATGCACCGCCGACATTTATTTCAAGAGATAAATATTTTGACTTATATCCATTTATTAGTCCTTATGTGTACTGTGCAAATAATCCGCTCAAATATATAGACCCTACAGGGAATCTTATACAAATAATTGGATCAGAAGAAGATAGGAACATTGCATTGGCACAAATGCAAAGTAGAACTAAAAATATAACATTTTCTTTTGGCGAAAATGGAATAATAAACGCAACAGTAAATAAACGCGCGAAATTAAGTAAAGAAGAGCAATATATGTTGGATATAGCAACAAGAAAAGGAGTTACAGCACAAATTGTTGCAGGCACAAGTGATATAACTTCAGCAGGAGTTAAAATGGCAGGTGCAGGTGCATTTATGGGAACAACGTTTTCTGAAGAAAGTGGAACTGCAGTCTCTCGCAATGAGGTAAATATTCGCACAACTGCATCTTTGGATAAAAAAACAGGCTCTGCAGGAAATTATTTATGGCATGAAATAGCAGAAGGTTTTGAAGCAGGGGTGCTTTCAATTGATAAATGTACGTCTGCAGAGCCAGCATTTGGCCGGTCTAACGTTTTTGGTGAATTTATTCCAACAAGTGACCATAGTATATATAATTCTGCCCATAATAGAGCAGGTAAATATTTTGGTGGAGCATTAAGGACTATTTTATCAAGCGAGTTGAATTGTTTCAAGATATACGGTGATATTAAAGCCTTATTTGATAAATCTTTTAAAAAGGGAACATTTATAAACCCTGTAACTGATATAAAAGTGATAAAGGTTCACTGTGTTGAAGGTTATGAAGTTACGAACTAATTGATTATGAAAGGTGTATATTTATCTCTTTTGTTAGGGTTAAACGTATTTGTTACGGGTCAAAATGTGCTAATTTCATGCCAAGAAGATAAAAAAGCACATCAATATATCCCAATAGATTACGATTTTGTATATTTTGACCCACACGGTCGTAGAGTTGGCTGTCCTTCCGGGTTAGATACCCGTTTATGTTCAGTTATCAATCCTAATGATACAAGTACATTAAAAAAATGAATGATAATTGGCATTGGAGAAGTTAGGTCAATCGAATCTGAAAAAGGTATATATAAAATACGTATCAAATTGGATTCTATTTATAAGGATTTAAAATGTTTAGATTGTGAAAAAACAGTTTTTGTAGATAGTTTTTTTGCCGAAATATATACGCTTGATGTTGGAAAAATATATACTTTGGATAGAATACAAATAGGCAATAAATATATGTTTGCGATTAATCCATATTTTGTATACGATAATGATTCTTGTTGTGCATATAAAGAAAAATTATTCGCAGGGGACGGTTCTGATTTACGAGAAATTTATCTCAATGGAATCCCTATTGCAATAAAAAGATTTCGATATGGCAATATCTATACTACTCCCAATTTAAAAGGGCTGTATTATATTCCCTTTCCTTTGCCTGAAAATACTACATTATGGGCAAACAATCAACCTGCATCTCGGAAAATACGACGAAAATATTTTAAGAAGTATCACTGTCCGCCTCAAGAGTGGGAGAAATATAGATATAATCAGTAACTTTTTAAAACCCAAATTCCCGACCAAAATGGACACGTAAGTTTTTCATTATCAGATGTTAATCAAAGACCGTATGTTCAAACGGTAGGGATGCCATTTTTACAATATTTTTACAATAATATCGGCGATTTGGCGTTAATAAGTAAAAACAAGAAATATATGATGATAGAGAATAGAAAACATTATTACGCTGAAAATCAAAGGA
>JAISTU010000032.1 GCA_031272415.1 Bacteroidales bacterium
CGCCTTCGGACATACAATCCTTTTTCTACTCATATTATTTATTTAATCTTATTTAAATTAATACTCTTACAAAGATACACTTTTTTTCCTTTTATCGCTGCAAAAAAATATAAAGCCAAAAATAAATCTTATATTGTCTTTACAGAAGTAATAAAACACAAATATGAACAACTGTATGCAGTGTATAAAAAAAAGTAATCTAAATACCCGTCCGTACATATAGGACCTTTGGGTAATTAGATTACTATTTTACAAAGATACACTTTTTTTGGGTTAAAAATAAAAAATTGAGAATTTGGGGGATTACAAAGGATTTTTCAATTTTCAATTCTCAATTAAAAAAATTGTGTATTTTTGTAAATTAGTATTTAATAAAAAAGATAATATACATATTATGGTTACATTCAAGGAGTTAGGGTTGGTTAATTCGCGGAAAATGTTTTCGGAGGCGATGGCAGGAAAATATGCAATACCTGCTTTTAATTTTAATAATTTGGAGCAATTACAGGCGATAATTATGGCATGTGTTGAGACCAAGTCGCCTGTTATTCTGCAAGTTTCTAATGGTGCGCGCAAATATGCCAATGCCAATTTGCTCAAAAATATGGCAAAAGGAGCGGTAGAATATGCACATGAATTAGGCGTTGATATTCCGATAGTGTTGCATCTTGACCATGGAGATAGTTTTGAGTTGTGTCAATCGTGCATAGAAAGCGGATTTTCTTCGGTGATGATTGATGGTTCTCATTTGCCTTATGAGGAGAATATTGCTTTGACAAAAAAGGTGGTTCAATATGCTCATTCTCACGACATTACAGTAGAAGGAGAGTTAGGTGTTTTGGCAGGAATAGAAGACGAAAGGTCTGCTCAAAGCCACACTTATACTCGTCCCGAAGAGGTAGAGGATTTTGTTAGCCGAACAAATGTAGATTCTTTGGCGATTTCGATAGGGACTTCGCACGGTGCTTTTAAATTTAAGGTCAAATCGGGCGAGGCGATACCTCCATTGCGATTTGATATTTTGGAGGAAGTGAGTCGGCGTTTGCCTGGATTTCCTATTGTTTTGCATGGTGCATCGTCAGTTCCGCAGGCAATTGTTGCCCAAATCAATCAATATGGAGGTAAATTGGAAAACGCAGCCGGAGTACCGGAAGATCAACTCCGAAAAGCCGCACAATCAGCCGTTTGCAAAATCAATATAGACTCTGACGGGCGTTTGGCAATGACCGCCGCTGTAAGGAAAGTTTTAGCCGAAAATCCATCAGAATTTGACCCAAGGAAATATTTAGGGCCTGCCAGAGAACAATTAAAAGAACTCTATAAACACAAGATTATCAATGTGTTAGGCAGTTTGAACAGAGTGTAGATACAATTAAGAATTAAAAGAGATTTTTTAGGGTGGAGGTTGTTTCAATTATTTTGGAGTTAATTTTATCAGCAAAATGGAGAGAGGTGCAAAGATAAAACAAGGCGTCCATGCAGCCCAGAAGGGTGAAAAACCTGCATGTGTGGCAAAAACTTGCGAAATTTGCATCAACATCACAAACGAAAACGTTATCACTAAACCTAATAAGATATGTAGCCCTGTTCCTTGTCGCGATTTTCGGCTCGAAACACATAGTCCTACTATCGTTAAAATGACTGTTGCAAACGGGAAGGCTATTCTTCGGTGTTTCTCAAACTCATAAGTATTGACCGCCAAAGAGCCTTTTTCTCTTTCCTGTTTGATAAATTTGCGAATTTCGATATAGTTCATCATTGTCCAATCTTCCTTAACATAAATAAAATCAGAGACATCTATTGCCAAAGAGGTGTCCATTTTTTCGCCATACTCAATTCTTTCATTTTTGCCGTAAATATAGCGTTTAACGTAATCTAACAATTGCCAATTCTTTGATACTGTGTCCCATACGATTGTTTTGGAGGATAATTTAAATTTCATACCGTCATCTGACATGGCTTCGTACCAAAAATTATAGCCTAATTGATTGACATTATCCCAATAATGCACATAAACGTATGTATTGGGAGCGATTTTGAGGTGAGTATCAACATCTTTGCTATGCACTTGTCGTGAAAAATAACGTTCTTTGAACATCATCAGATTTTTTTGCGTATGAGGTATCAAAAAATTGGTTAAATAAAAGGAAAACAATCCGATAAATACCGCTGAAACGATGTACGGCAACATCAATCTGTAAAAACTCATGCCGCCGTTGAGCATGGCAATAATTTCCGAATGACGAGACAATTTTGAGGTGAAATAAATAACCGCAATGAACACAAACAGAGGACATATCAAATTGAGCATGTAAGGAATATAATTGAAATAATATCCAAAAATGATGTCAAAAACGGGAATTTGTTGGTCTAAAAACTCCTGTATATTTTCTGCAATATCGATAACCATTATTAAAATGACTGTCAAGCCCAAAACGCCGAAGAAATTACCAATAAATTTTCGGACTATGTACCAATCCAACAGTTTTATCTTTAACGGTAATTGCATGATTTTCAATTAAATAATAATTCCATCTTTTATTTTTAACACTCTATCTGCCAAATTGACCAAATCGGGGTTGTGAGTGGTGATAACAAAAGTTTGATGCAAAGCGTCCCGCAAAGAGATAAATAATTGGTGCAAAATGAGTGCATTTTCGGAGTCTAAATTGCCGGACGGTTCGTCTGCAAAAACGACAGTAGGATGATTGATTAAAGCGCGTGCGACGGCAACTCTTTGCTGCTCACCGCCCGAAAGGGTTGCCGGTTTGTGTTCACTTCTATCTTTAATTTGCAGAATATCAAGCAATTGAATAGCCTCTTTGATTGCCTCTTTTTTTGATTTTCCACCTATCAAAGCAGGCAAACAGACATTTTCTGCCGCCGTAAATTCAGGCAATAAATGATGAAATTGAAACACAAATCCAATATTTTGATTGCGAAAATGTGCCAATTCATTGTCAGATAATTTGCTAATGTCTTGATTATCAATAATTATCTTTCCACTATCGGGTTTATCCAAAGTTCCTAAAATATGTAAAAGAGTAGTTTTCCCCGCCCCCGATGCACCAATGAGCGTTACAATTTCTTCTTTTTCAATTTCAATATCAATTCCTTTGAGAACCTTTAATTTTCCGTAAGATTTAGTAATTTTTTTGCCTGAAATCATGGTAATTTTACAAATTTATGGTTTGCGTTCTATCCGGTCCAACTGAAATCATAGTTATTTTTGTATCTACGTAATTTTCAATGATTTCGATATATTTTTGGAGTTCAGCGGAAATATTTTTTGTATCACCTGAATTTTTCCAGCCATTGAGCGATTGATAAACAGGAGTAACTTTGTCCAATGCGTCAAAGGGCGGTTGCTGTGTTTGCTCTCCATTATAATTATATGATTTACAGATATTTATATTTTCAAAATCATCTAAAACATCTGTTTTCATCATAATCAATTCCGTAACGCCGTTGAGCATGCAAGCATATTTTAACAGTGGCAAATCTAACCAGCCACAGCGTCTGGGGCGTCCGGTGGTGCTGCCAAATTCACAACCTTTTTGCCGCAATTGCTCCCCTGTTGCATCAAACAACTCGGTAGGAAAAGGACCTGCCCCCACCCGCGTGCAATAGGCTTTAAAAAGTCCATACACATTGCCAATTCTTCGCGGCGAAATGCCCAGCCCTGAACAAACACCGGAAGTTGTTGTGTTTGAGGATGTTACAAATGGATACGACCCAAATTCTATGTCTAACATACTTCCTTGTGCTCCTTCGCAAAGTACTGTTTTTCCTGCATCTAAAGCCTCATTGAGTAAAAATTCCGTTGCTGTTATTTTGTAAGTACTTAATTTTTGAGCGGCGAGCGACCAAAGTTGCTCATATTCAATAAATGGCAGTCCATCAATCATTATTTCGCTTAACTTAAATCCTTGATACTCAATTAGTTTCTTATGAATTTGAGAAAGTGCAAAATATTTTTTCTCAAATTGATTGTTCAACAAATCGCCGACTCTTAAGCCATTTCGGGCAGTTTTGTCGGTGTAAGCGGGTCCAATTCCTTTGAGTGTAGAGCCTATTTTTTGCTCTCCTCTGCCGGTTTCATTAACATAATCCAACGCCCGATGTGTCGGCAAAATCAAATGAGCCTTATCGGAAATGTACAAATTATCTTTTACGTTTGCCAAATGCTGAACACTTTGTATCTCCTTGTCTATCAATATATAAGGGTCAATAATTACGCCATTGCCGATAACATTGCATGTATTTTGCCGAAAAATCCCCGAAGGGATGGTATGCAAAACCACTTTATTACCGTCAAAATTAAGCGTATGTCCCGCATTTGGACCACCTTGAAAGCGTGCCACTATATCATATTTTGGGGTAAGTACATCTACAATTTTGCCTTTCCCCTCGTCTCCCCACTGCAATCCTAAAAGTACGTCTGCTTTGCTTTTGCTATTTTGCGTCATTTTTTGTTGCTATTGAAAAATATCTTTTAAAAATCTATACTTAATTTGCAAAGATACACCTTTTCGTCAATTAAAAATTAAAAACCTTTTTTTAGAGTGTAGAGTGTAGATTTTTTTTTGCATTTTTGTAGAAAAATGTTCTAAAAATTGAAAAAAGTTATTCTTTATAAACAATGTCCCATTTTGCTTTTATTGCTCGCAACATTTCTCTTTTACCGCCTATGCAGGGGATTTTTGAGGCATAAAATCCAAGCGACCGCAACAAGCGTCTAACATCGCCCTTGCAAGTATAAGTTACAAAAACACCTCCGCTATGCATGGACTTGTAAATGCGGGAAAAAACATTTTCAGTCCATAATTCAGGCTGAATATCGGGTGCAAAAGCATCAAAATAAACCAAATTGAAATAATTTTTGGGCAAAAGCATCTCTTGTGCAGGGAGTAAAGATTTTAAAAGTGTAAAATTTTCAGACAATTGACAAGGTGTATCCCATTGACACTCATGTATTTGAGACATCATTTGAGCCACATTCGGAGAAGGCAATACTTCTGCATAATTGAGTTGCGTATATTCCTCTTTTACAAGCGGATAGAGTTCAATTGTCTGCATAAAAATATTTTTTTGTTCTTCTTGTGCAGCCAAATATGTCATCAATACATTCAGTCCCGACCCAAAACCGACTTCTAATACATTGATATTCTGTTGATTAAGTAAATTTCTATGATGCAAACCACTATTGATATAAACATGTTGCGACTCTTGCACCGCTCCAAAAGTGGAGTGAAAATGATTATTAAAATTTTCATCAAAAACGGAGGACGAGCCGTCTGCGGTTAATATTATTTTTCTATTGTTAGCCATTATATTACAGATGTTGGTGAATGTTTTTTGATTTTTTCTAAAACAGAAGTGGTCGAAAATCCTTCTACAAATTCTATGGTTTTGATTTGACCGCCTCTTTGAGTAACAATGTCTGCACCAACGATATTATTTATCTGATAATCAGCACCTTTAACTAAAATATCAGGCTGACAAATCTTAATCAATTGATAGGGAGTATCTTCGTCAAAAAGCACTACTGCTGCCACAAATTCCATTGCTGCCAACAAAAAAGCGCGAGAATATTGGTCGTTAATAGGTCTATCGGCACCTTTGAGTTTTCGCACGGAAGTATCTGTATTTAAGCCAATTACCAACGAAGTTCCCATGTTGGCTGCTTTGGCAAGATATTCTACATGACCTCTGTGCAATATATCAAAACAGCCATTGGTAAAGACTAACTTATCGTTTTGATTATGAACAAATTGTGTCCTATCAAAATCATCTTTGGAATTAAAAATTTTACGCTTTATTTTATCTATCGGATTACACATTCTATTTTATGTTTGAAGTTGTTCTTTTTTTTCACTTTTTTTGATGGCAATTATCGCCAAAGAAACCAATCCGAGCACCACGTACATCACTTCTTCTGTTGCCCAGATGACCCATCCGGCTGCCAAACCGACTTCCTTGTTAATGCCGTAAAGCAACAAAACACCCGACACTAACAAAGGATATGCCCCCAAACCGCCTTGTGCGACCGCAAAACCAATAGTGCCGATTGCCACACACGACAACGAAGCCAACGCAATCTCTCCACCCAATGCTCGCAAATCATCAAAGGCAAATACCGCCGCAAAAAACATTAAATAATAACATAACCATATTGAAAATGAGTACAGTATGAATAACCATTTTTTGCGAATATAACGTATCGAAATCAATCCCTCCCAAAATCCTTTAAGAAGTTTTATAATCTTTTGATATACAGATAGTTGCTTAATTTTTTTTCTCAACAACCACAATATTAACAAAAATAAAACCACACTTGAGAGCAATATGTATTTTCCTGAACCTGAAAGCATTGCAAGCACATTTTCTTTGACGCCGTTGGTGGTTAAATATTGCATTATTTTGTCATATTCCAAAAAGAAAGTTGCCAACATCATCAGTCCAAAAATCAAAGTATCAATAACCCTCTCGGTAATGACTGTGCCTAATGATTTTTCAAAAGGGACTTTTTCATAACGCTGCAAAACGCTACAACGCAACACCTCTCCCAGCCGCGTAATCGCCATATTGGCTAAATAACATATCATTACTGCGTGATACGAAACACTTTTGCTGACCTTATAGCCTAATGGCTCTATCATAAGCACAGAGCGTATTGCCCTGATAATCACACTAATAAATCCAATCAAAGCACATAAAACCAAATACAGCCACCGATTGTCGGTCAGTACGTTTGCCGCCGACTGCCATATCTCGTCTATCTGCTTTTGTGTTAAGTCTTTGAGCGACAACCATATAAAAAACACACCCAAAGCCAAAAAAATAACCAATTTTAAAATATCTTTTATGTATTTTTTCATTCAATTAAAAATGATATAAAATACAAAAATACACAAATTATTCAATTAAAAATTAATCGAGAATTGAGAATTAAAAATTGAGAATTATTCTTTTTTTTGCATTTTCGCACCAAAATGTTCTAAAAAAATGAAATTTTTCCCCGTCCGAACCACGATTTTCATAAGATTTATAAGAATGGCAGGATTATATAAAAACCTGAAAGGTTTAATTTTCATAACCGCAGGTCGCACTGCGTTTGACCTGCGGGGAAAAAATAAGTTCTGTCTTTCAGACAATGGTGGGAACACTATCAAATACCGCAGGTCGCCGTTACACTTTGACCTGCGGTTATGAAAGGTTCGTCCTTTCAGGGGGGGAATGGAGAGTGATTTTCATTTTTTAGAACGTTTTTATCCCAAAATGCAAAAAAAAAATTACACTATCACTATAAATAGAAAAAATGCAGGCTCAAAACCAAGGGAGTTCCAAGCCTGCGAGAATAGTATTTTATATTATTAACTTTTCTATTGTTTCCTGATCTGTTAATCTCATATTCTTTTAATTTATTTCTATGCCTTCTTGTTGTACTTTTTTATAAAAGGGGGTAAAATCCCTTCTTTCCCATTCATTGATTGAATATACCCATACATTTATTTCAATACCCTTTTTCAATCCGATTTGTTTAAAAGGATGCGCATAATTTATTTCATCATCAATAAATGTTGTTCTATTATTTAACAGCACCAATAAATTCCATTCACTATCTTCTTTGGCATCACCACGTGCTTGCGCCCCAAAAAGTATCAACTTTTCATTGGGTAATAATTTCCGCTTTAATTGTGTTATCTCATTTAAAATTTCTTGATTCATCATTCTTAATTTTTTTTAGATAAACGATATTTTTATATTTTTATTGTATTTACAAATAAAAATTTGAGAATATTTTTTTTAGCCTGATTAAAAAAATCTGCATTTTGTTGAAAAGTTTTTTTTAAATTTGAAAAGTTTTTTAAGTATTAAAGAGTTTAATTAGTTGATTTTTAAGTATTTATAAGTGAAAAAATAGATAAAATAAAAAACTATTGAAAATCAAACCCTTGAAAAAAATAGGTTTTTGAAGTCCATTTTTAATCAATCTTTTATAAAGATATTAACATTTGAATTTTAAAAGATTGTTGAAAAATTCTGAAAAATATTTTTTTAACAATTTATCATTTTTTTTGAGGTACTAAAAGGCTTAAAAAACTAATAAATTCACTTTATAATTATTTAATTATCAATAAATTAAAATCTTTTAAACAAAATCAACAAGTCTAATCAATAACAGTATTTTCTTTAAAAAAATAAAAAAAATATTATAAGATAAATTTCCAACTTTCGACAAAAATGTGTAATTTTGCAAACACCTAAAATTTAGATTTTATATGAACCCTTTTGGACAAAGAAGAAGATTGATACTCATATTATTAGTGCTATCGTTACTTATTTTTCCGTTGATGTGGTGGTATTCTAACACTTTAATGGATAAAATTTTTAATTCGGAGCAGTTAAAAGTACGTATTTGGGTGGATGCTATTCACCGCAAAGCCGATTTATTAACATATAACACTAAATTATTTCGTGAAATTAGTGCTAATGAGAAGAATAATGCGGCTCAAATGGCAAAAGCATTTCATAAGTTATTGAATGCAAATCCCAATGAAGATATATCTTTTTATTTGGATTTTGTAACCGAAAATAAAACTATTCCTTTGGTATTAGTAAATGAAAATCAACAAATTACAGATTTTAAAAATGTAGATACTGTTGATAAAATTATGCTCCAAAAAACTACTAATTTAGAAGCCACATTAAAACATTTACATTACAATCAAATTCCAATCAATTATTATTCCAATCGTTATGTATATTTATATTACAAAGAATCATTGATTTACACGCGTTTGTGGGCATATTTTGATGATTTGATTAAGAATTTTTTTGATGAAATAGTGAATAATTCGCCGTCTTTACCTGTTTTGGTAACGGATAGTAATAAAAAAACGGTTTTAATTTCGGGTAATATTGATAAGGATGCTTTTAATACACCTGAAAAATTATCGGCAGTATTGGCGAGTATGAGTAATGAAAATTCGCCTGTTAAAATTCATATCAGCAATAGTGAAGGTTATGTTTTTTACAAAGAGTCAAATACTTTAAAATTTATTAGATTATTCCCTGTTATTCAATTATTTACGGGTTTTGTATTTGTATTATTTGTATTTTTATTATTCAGATATGCAAATCGTTCGGAGCAAAATCAAATTTGGGTAGGGATGTCCAAAGAAACGGCTCATCAATTAGGGACACCGCTTTCTTCTTTGATGGCATGGACAGAAATTTTACGTTCAGAAAATGTTGCTAATGAAATAGTTACAGAAATTGAAAAAGATATTTCACGCTTAGAAAAAGTTACTCAACGATTTTCAAAAATTGGGGCAACCCCTAAACTTGAACCCGATAATATAAAACAAATTGTATTGGATTTTGTGGAATATTTTAAAACCAGAACATCTTCAAAAATAGAATTTAAATTAATTTTTCCCGATGAAGATATTATAGCGAGAGTTAATAAATATTTATTTGAGTGGGTGTTGGAAAATCTTCTAAAAAATGCAGTAGATGCAATGGAAGGTATTGGTACTCTTGAAGTTATAATTAAAAATGACCCTAAAAAGAAATATATATTTATTGATGTTAATGACACCGGAAAGGGGATAGAGCCAAAAATACAAAAATCAATTTTTATGCCCGGCGTAACAACCAAAAAAAGGGGTTGGGGATTAGGATTAACATTAGCCCGCCGAATTATTAAAAATTATCATAAAGGTAAATTAGAACTCAAATATTCACATTTAGGCAAAGGGAGTAGTTTTCGGATTTCATTGAGAAAAAATAGTTTATTTAAAATTTCAAAATAAGGGTTGCCGGATTTGTGGTAATTTATTTTGGTATTAAAAAGCAGAAAATAACTTTCAATTTTCAATTTTCTCCAAAAAAACATTAAATTCTCTCAAAATCAGACCAATAATATTGTTTAAAAATTATTCTTCTCTATTGAATTATTTTTTTAAAAACGATATAAACCTCCACCAAGGGTAAAATTCTCATAAAACGCAAAAAAACAGCCAAAAATGAGGCTTCTGTTTTTTTACGAAAAATTAACTCTATACGATATAATAGTAAAAAATATTTTATAATTCATTGATAAACAGTGTGTTACAAAAATGTTTCACGTGAAACATGGAGAAAATAGATTATTTTTTACTCATTTATTTTACTATTGAGCATAATTATCAAGACAGAAATATCAGAAGGTGAAACTCCACTAATGCGAGAGGCTTGTCCTAAATTTGACGGACGAAATTTGGATAATTTTTGACGGGCTTCTGTACTCAAAGATTGAATATTATTATATTCCCAATTAGGTGGAATTTTTATATTATCCAAATCGTTCATTTTAGCAGCCAGGTTTTTTTCTTTTTCAATGTAGTTTTCATATTTTATCACAATTTCAGACTCTTCTAAAACAGATATATCACACCTTTTTTTATCAATAAATTGTTGTAATAAAGCAGAAACAGAACATAAATTTTGTAAACTAATTTGAGGACGAAGTAATAATTGGCTTAATTTTGTTTTTTGTGAAATTTCTGAAAGGTTATTTTGTTGTAAAAAAGGATTGATTTGAGAGGGTTCAATAGATGTATTTTTAAGAAAAAAGAGCATTTCTTCTATCTTTTTTTCTTTCTTTTTAACCTGTTGAAATCTATTTTTATCAATCAATCCTATCTCAAATCCTATTTTTGTTAATCTTAAATCAGCATTATTTTGGCGTAATAAAATTCTATATTCGGCGCGAGAAGTAAACATTCTATATGGTTCATCTACTCCTTTTGTTATCAAATCATCTATCAAAACGCCAATATAAGCCTCATTTCTTTTCAATATAATAGGCTGTAAATCATTGATTTTTCGTGCTGCATTGATGCCTGCCATCAATCCTTGTGCTGCCGCTTCTTCATAACCTGTTGTACCATTAATTTGACCTGCAAAAAATAAATTTTTAATAATTTTTGACTCCAAAGAAGCATATAATTGTATGGGAGAAAAATAATCATATTCAATAGCATATCCTGGTTTTAAAATATGTGCATTTTCTAAACCTTCAATTTTATGCAAAGCATCAATTTGTACTTTTTCAGGCAAAGAAGAAGAAAATCCATTTAAATAATAAGAAAATCCACTCTCTGTTTCAGGTTCTAAAAACAATTGATGGCGATTTCTTTCCGAAAACCGGACAATTTTATCCTCAATAGAAGGACAATATCGAGGTCCAACGCCCTGTATTCTGCCTTGAAACATGGGTGATTTTTCAAAACCTGTCTGTAAAATTTGATGTACTTCTTGCGAAGTATAAGTAATCCAGCAGGGGAGTTGTTTTAATTTTGATTTTACAGGAACAAAAGAAAAACCACAATAATAAGGAATACTTTCTTGCTTTTCCATTTTTGAAAAATCAATTGTACGTCCGTCAATTCTGACAGGTGTTCCTGTTTTCAATCTATCTATTTTAAACCCTATTTTTTTCATTTTTTGAGAAATGTCATCGGCGGATAATTCTCCAATTCTACCACCGGAAAAACTAACCTCTCCAATATGAATTTTACCATTTAAAAAAGTACCGGTTGTTAAAACAATACATTCTGAAAAAATAGTTTCCCCTAATTTTGTCTTTACTCCGACTGCCTTTTTATCTTCTAAAATAAGGTCAATCACGGTGTCTTCTCTCAAAAAAAGATTGTCAGTTTTGTGTAAAATTTGTTTCCAAATGGCTGAAAATTGTTCTTTATCACATTGCGACCTTGGACTCCAAACGGCTGCTCCTTTTGATAAATTAAGCATTCTAAATTGAATAGAGGACATATCTGCAACCTTTCCTGTACAGCCTCCTAAGGCGTCTATTTCTCTAACAATTTGTCCTTTTGCTATGCCTCCAATAGCAGGATTACAGGACATTTGTGCAATGGTTTCTAAATTGATGGTAATGAGTAGTGTTTTTTTCCCTAAATTAGCAGCAGCCGTTGCCGCCTCGCAGCCTGCATGTCCCGCCCCAACAACAATTATATCGTAATGTTTCACGTGAAACAATTTTGTAACAATTTGATTTATAAAGGTTTACGATAAAATCTTCTCAAACACCGATTTTCAGCCCTGCTCATTTGAGCAACAGTCTTTTTTGATTTATCAGTGTATCCGCAAAGATGTAAAATTCCATGTGCCATCACCCGCAATAACTCAACTTGCATAGAAACACCATACTCCATCGCATTCTCTTTGACCCGCTCAATGCTAATAAAAATATCTCCCCGCAATTTATGTTTTCTGAGTTCCTCACAATAATCAAATGTTATCACATCTGTATAATAATCTTTATTTAGATATTGTTTGTTCATTTTCAATAAAAAATCATCGGAACAAAAATTGTATGCAATTTCCTCTAAAAATTTTCCTTCGTGGCGGGCGCATAAATTCAACCAACTTCTCAACTCCTTTTTGTGGAGAAGTGTAAATTTTATATCAATATTGGTAAATGTAATGTTTGTCGGCATAAATTTTTATATTTTAGGTGATTGATTGATTTTATTGAGCCGATTTTGCATTAAATCTGCCGCTTTTAGATGTTTTTTTGGAAAAGAAAAAGGAATAGAAATCGAATATTTAACCATGCTCCCCTGATGCGAAAACTCCAATTTATCGGCAAGCAAACGAACTGCTGCCAATCCGCGCCCATCTACAGGAGAATTTAAAATGGATTGATAATCAAACCCTTTGCCCTCATCTCGCACACTAAATTCTAAACTTTGTTTATTGATATGACATTCTATATAAGTCTTTTTTTCTGCATTGAATTGATTTCCATGTACTATTGCATTTTTAGCACATTCATGCAAAAGAAAACTTAAAATGCCAAAATAATCAGTATCTATCTGATAATCAGACATAATTTGTTGCATAAATTCATCTGTTTTTGCCAGTTCTGATAAACTCGACCGTAATTCTATACCCATACCAAACATATTACAAAAAAAATTTAATTTATTACCAAAATACAAAAATACACAAATTTATCAATTAAAAATTAAAAACGTTTTTTTAATTGAGAATTAAAAATTGAGAATTGAGAATTGATAGGATTAGGACAATTTTCTCAAAAATTTACAATAAATTAGCCGTTTTAACGTTAATGTATTTATATAAATTTTAGGAAAAAAAGTATGCAAAAAAATAAAATTTTAGTAATTATTGGTGTTTTGATGCTGTTAGGGAGCAGTGTTTTGGCACAAAAATTTAGTGGCGGGGTAAAGGCGGCGTTGGTGATTTCGCAAGTTGATGGCGACAATTTGAGCGGATACAATAAAGTGGGTGCTATGGCGGGTGCTTTTGCTAATTTTACGTTTTTAAATGAGCGGCTCAAACTGCAATTGGATTTGGATTATATACAAAAAGGGAGCCGACAGCCGCAAACGGGGGACGTGCCGGACTCGTATAAAATGTCTGTGCAACAAGTGGAAGTGCCTGTTTTACTGGGCGTTAGACTTTTCAGTGGATTTTGGTTAGAGGTTGGACCTTCGTTTGATATTACTTTCAAAGGGAAAGAGTATCTCAATGGCATTGAGGCGGCAGGGAGTGCGACTTTCAAAGTGTTTGAATTAGAGGCACTTGCGGGTGTAAATT
>JAISTU010000069.1 GCA_031272415.1 Bacteroidales bacterium
ATTGAACGGTTTATATCCAACAGTTACGGTACAAAAGATAAAGATTTTTCAATGTATAGAATAGCATTGTACTTCTCCTAACGCAACCCCTTTTATCGCTGCAAAAAAATATAAAGCCAATTTTTAATTTTTTATTTTTTATTGACAAAAAAGTGTATCTTTGTAAAATTGTAAACTTTTTAAAGGAAAAAACATTAACAATCAATGCGGATAAAAGTAGTAATTTTTGGACTAATATCTTTATTTTTAGTGAGTTATGTATCTTTTGGACAAAAAAATATAGGCGAGCAAAAAAGTAAAGCAAATAAGGCGTTGTCCAGACGGTACAAAACAAAAGAAGCAAAATATGAGGCTGCAAAAAATTATTATGCAAAAGGTTCATATCTTACGGCTTCTCAATTGTTTGAAGAATTGTATCCTCTGTATCTATCTCTACCTGAGGGAGATACGATATTGTTTTTATATGCAGACAGTTATTTAAAAAACAATGATTATTTGATGGCGGCGTTTCATTTTAGGGATTATGTACGGCGTTATCCGCAAAGTGAGAGGGCAGAAGAGGCACGCTTTTTGGCAGCAAAAGCCTATTATTTGAACACACCTGCCTACAATTTAGACCAATCTGACTCACATATTGCCATGGAGGAGTTGGAAATATTTACAAATGCTTATCCGCAAAGTCCTTTTGTTCCGCAATGCAATGCAATGATGGATACATTGTATAATAAATTGGCACACAAGGATTTTAATATTGCCAAAATGTATCATCGAACAGGCAATTATGAATCGGCAGCCATTGCTTTTGAGAATATATTAAGAGATTTTCCGGGCAGTAATTATATAGAAGAAACGTTTTTTTATTTGGTAAAAAACAGTTATTTATATGCACGTAAAAGCGTGATCGCAAAGCAAGTAGAGCGTTATCAATCTGTTATTGACAATAAAAATAAACTCAAAGCCTTTAATGATAAATCAAAATATTTGGCAGAGGCGGAAAAGTTGGCAGATGAGGCTCAAATAAAACGAAATAAAATATTAGAAAATAAACAATAAATTATTTAAGTATTAACATAAAATATGAGTTACAGAAGAAAGATAAATACAGACGCAATTACAAGGAATTTGAATGATTTTGACAAAGAAACGGGCAATATTTACGAAACGGTTGCCATTTTGTCGCAAAGGGCTAATCAAATTGCGGTGCAAAATAAGAAAGATTTGGTAGAAAGAATCAATCAATATGACCACAGCACCGAAGTTTCTGATGAAATTTTTGAAAACAAAGAGCAAATTGAAATAGTAAAGTTTTTTGAAATGCAGCCCAAACCGGCAACGCGTGCGATTGAAGAGTTTCTGCGGGGCGATATTTACTATCGACTGCCGGAGCCTGCTAAAAAATAGTCTATTTCGGCAAAAAATACGGGCAAAATGCCTACAAGGATATTATGTTGCATAAATCCAAAATCATCAATGACCCGCTTTATGGACTGATAAATATAGACAATGAAAAGATATTTGGGCTGATACAACACCCTTATTTTCAGCGACTAAAGAACATACATCAGTTAGGATTTTCTTATTTTGTCTATCCGGGTGCAACACATAGCCGATTTCAACATTCTATCGGGGCTATGTATTTGATGCAAAACGCTTTACAAACGCTTTCACAAAAAGGTATTCCCATTTCGGAAGAGGAAAAAGAGGCGGCTCTTTTGGCGATATTGTTGCATGATATTGGACATTTGGCTTTTTCGCATGCGTTGGAATATTTTTTTGTCCCTGACGCTTCACACGAACAATTTTCTAAATTGATTATCAGGCAAATACACAAAACTTCGCAAATTGACTTGTCGCAGACCTTAGACATTATTAATGACCGTTATAAAAAGCATTTTTTACATCAGTTGGTATCCAGTCAATTGGACGTTGATAGATTGGATTATCTTAATCGCGACAGTTTTTATACAGGAGTTTCGGAAGGTGTAATCGGTTCGGAGCGAATTATAAAAATGTTGTATATAATTGATAACCAATTAGTTGCAGAAGAAAAAGCCATCTATTCAATTGAAAAGTTTATCATTTCTCGCCGTTTAATGTATTGGCAAGTTTATTTACATAAAACGGTGCATGTGGCTGAAATTCTGATGATTAACACTCTCAAAAGAGCAAAATCTTTGTTCACACAAGGCAAACTGTCCTTTATATCGCCTTCTTTGCAATTGTTTTTTGAAAAAGAACTGTATATTGCTGATTTTGAGAACAATACAACATTGTTGGAAACCTACCTTAACATTGATGATATTGAGATTTGGTATGCGGTAAAAATGTGGCAACATGAGCAAGATAAAATACTTTCCCAATTGAGCAGACGTCTTTTTAGTCGTGATTTATTTTGCATAAAAATTTCGGATACGCCCTTTGAGGTTTCATATATTACTCATATTAAAGAAGTTACAAAAAAATATTTTTCTCTCAATGATGAAGAGGTTGATTTTTTTGTGGCAGCGGGAGAGTTAGAAAATCGTGCATACAATCCCAAAACAGAGTCTATTCAAATTTTGACCAAAAATGGCGATGTTGTACCGCTTGAACAAATCTCCGACCATCTCAATCACCGCACACTCTCTCAAAGTGTTAGTAAATATTTTATCTGCTACCCAAAACAGGTACCAATTTAGTGGAAAGTTGAAAGTTAATTTATAAAATTTTGATTATCAATGTTTTATATTTGTCCTAAAAAACATTCTTAACTCTCAATTCTCAATTCTCAATTTTTAATTTTTAATTGAATTGCCTCCCCATTTATTGTAGTTTTTGGGGATAAAAATCACCATATATAAGGAGTTATTGATAGATATTTTTGTGTATCTTTGCAGGACAATACATATTTTGTATTGTTATTAAGTAAAAAAGTAAAAAATAATATTCCATAATGCAATTATCAGAACTACAGACAGGGGAAAGAGCGATAGTTGTGAAAGTGTCAGGTTATGGCGGTTTTCGCAAGCGGATTGTTGAGATGGGGTTTATCAAAGGCAAAATAATTGAGTGCAGACTCAATGCGCCTCTCAAAGACCCCGTCAAATACAGCATTATGGGTTATGAAGTGTCGCTCAGACGCAGTGAAGCCGCTCAAATTGAAGTCATCGGAATACATGAGGCTGAAACAATTGTTAAACAGCAAA
This sequence comes from Bacteroidales bacterium, assembly GCA_031272415.1. Classification (GTDB taxonomy): domain Bacteria; phylum Bacteroidota; class Bacteroidia; order Bacteroidales; family WCHB1-69; genus JAISTU01. The sequence continues at coordinate 3,186 of JAISTU010000069.1, forward strand.
AGCATGATTATCAAGGCACTATAACTGACGAAGATGTTCGCAAAATCGCTATCGAAAAAGGAAAAACGATTAACGTTGCTTTGATTGGCAATCCCAATTCGGGCAAAACGAGCCTTTTTAATATCGCCTCCGGCAAACGAGAAAGGGTGGGCAATTATAGTGGCGTAACGGTGGAGGCAAAGAGCGGGCGACTCAATTATAAAGGTTATACAATTAACATTACCGATTTACCAGGAACGTATTCATTATCAGCCTATTCACCGGAAGAAAAATATGTACGTCAACATATTGTCTATCAAAAACCGGACGTCATTATCAACGTGATTGACGCTTCCAATTTGGAAAGAAATCTGTTTTTGACCACACAATTGATAGATATGAATGTTCGGATAGTGGTCGCTCTCAATATGTATGATGAGTTGCAACGCAGAGGCGATAAATTGGATATTTCATTGTTATCCAAACTGTTAGGAGTTCCCATTGTTCCTACTGTAAGTCCTAAAAAAATCGGCATTTCGCAACTGTTGGATGCTTTGATTTCGCTTTATGAGGGGGCTGATATTATGGATAATGAAGGAAATCTTATCCGACAAGCGGACAAAGACACCGTTTTGGACGAACATCATCACCAAATTAACCTTTCACATCAACATTATCAACAACAAAATAGCATTGATAATGAGATAATTAAACGTAAAAAACACCGTGCGGAAAAAAAAGAATATATTACCGTTTTGGGGAGGCATATTCATATCAATTATGGCATTTTGTTGGAAAATTCTATCAATGAATTGCGATCTTTGATAATGGAAAATTCTAATGCAAGAGATATTTTATCGCCACGTTATCAGTCCATTAAACTCTTGGAAAATGATATGGAAATGGAACTTTTTGCACAGCAATATTCTAATTTTGATGCTATTTTGCACAAAAGAAATGAATTGGCGACAAAATTGAAAGACAATCTCAACAATAGTGTTGAAAATGCGGTCATGGATGCGCAATATGGATTTATCGCAGGTGCATTAAGAGAAACCTATCAGCCTGTCAAACGCATTGGAAAACAGACACTTACAGATAAAATAGACAACATTGTTACCCACAAAATTTGGGGGTATCCTATCTTTTTTGCGGTGATTTTCATTATGTTTGAAGCCACTTTTTATTTGGGTGCCTATCCTGTGGGGTGGATAGAAAGTTTTACAGGTTGGTGCAGTTCGTTAGTGGAACAATATATGCAAAGCGGAATGTTTAAAGATTTGCTCATCACCGGCATCATCGGCGGTGTGGGCAGTGTGTTGGTGTTTTTGCCCAATATATTGATATTGTATTTATTTATAACTCTTTTAGAATCAACAGGTTATATGGCAAGAGCGGCTTTTATTATGGATAAAATTATGCACTTAATCGGCTTGCACGGACGCTCTTTTATTCCTTTGATAATGGGATTTGGCTGCAATGTGCCTGCTATTATGGCGACCAGAACCATTGAAAATCACAATAGCCGAATGATTACCATTTTGATTTCTCCGCTGATGTCTTGCAATGCACGTTTGCCCGTTTATGTGCTGATGTGTAGCATATTTTTTAAAGAAAAAGCAGGACTGTATATGTTCGCTATTTACTTGACAGGCATTGTTTTAGCAGGAGTTATGGCAAAAATTTTAAAGCGGTTTTTGTTTGAAAAAGAAGAGATACCATTTGTGATGGAATTGCCGCCTTACCGCATGCCACCCATTAAATCGGTACTTTCCGATACGTGGGGAAAAGGTTATCATTATCTCAAAAAAATTGCTACCGTTGTTTTGGTTGGCTCAATTGTGATTTGGTTTTTGAGTTATTTTCCTCATAATCAACAATTTAATAATTTTGAAAATTTAACTACTGCACAGCAAAAAGAACTCCAAATAGAGCAAAAAGAGCATTCTTATTTGGGGCAAATTGGTAAATTTACAGAGCCGATAATGCGTCCTTTGGGTTTTGAGTGGAAAACAAGTGTTGCTATTTTGTCGGGTTTAGCCGCCAAAGAAGTAGTCGTTAGCACTTTGGCAATACTTTATACAGGAGACGAAAACCCTGATAATCAAACACTTGGAAAAAGAATTGTAGCCGAACTCAAACCGAACAAAGAGCCTGCATTTACAGCCATTATTGCCATTGAATTGATGCTTTTTGTGTTGATTTATTTTCCTTGTTTGGCAACATTAGCGGCTATCAAACACGAAACAGGCTCATGGAAATGGGCAGCATTTGTGGTCGTTTATACATTGCTTTTGGCATGGGGGACAGCATTTTTGTTCCGCTTGATTGCCACAGGCTCTATTTTTCAACAATCGACCGTCATCATTCTTATTGCAGCAGTCGTTTTGACCTACATTATTTACAAATCCGTCAAATTTTTCAGACAACCGCCGCACGCCTGCAAAGATTGCAAGGGTTGCAAAATGAAAAAGGAGTAAATTGCTTTTAATTAAATATCATTTTTATAAGGGAAAGTCATGCCTTGCCCAAATTAGAATGTAGTTTTTTTGCATTTTGGGATAAAAACGTTCTAAAATTTGTCCGAACCATAATTTTCATAGGATTTATATGATTAGCAGAATAATTTTATGATGGTAGAGACGGTACATGCATCGTCTTTACTTTATATTTATAAAATCTTGAAAATCATGCAAATCCTTCTAAATCACAGTTCAGACAAAGGGATTTAGGACGAAAAAATCATTCTCAACGTTCAATTTTCAATTACCAATTAAAAAAAATTTATACAATATAATTTCAAAAACAACGTTATTATATATTATTGTTATTTATTGTATGCAGAAAAAAGTAAAATACAGTATCGTGGCAGTAGGAATATTGATTTTTTCACTGCTGTTGTGTAATTTTGTACGAAATGATTTTGAGATTGCCAAAAATTTGGATATTTATTCCGTTTTGTTGAGGCAATTGGACGCTAATTATGTGGACGACATCAATGTTACAGACCTCAATAAGACAGCCATTGATGCGATGCTCAATAAGTTAGACCCTTATACGGTTTTTTATCAAGAGTCTGATATTGAGGAGTTTAAGTTGATGACTACCGGTCAGTACGGCGGTATAGGTGCTACCATTCAGCAAGGAGAAGAATATGTAACAATCTCCGAGCCGTATGATAATTGGCCCGCCTTTAAAGCAGGTTTGCAACCCGGAGATAGAATTGTTGAAGTAGGAGGCAAAAATGTCAAAGGCAGGACTGTCGCTGACGTAAGTTCTATGCTCAAAGGACAGCCCGGAACAATGCTAAAATTGACCATTTTACCTTACGGAAAAACAAAAACCGTTATCAAAGAGATTGTTAGAGAGGAAATTAAATTGCCCGCTTTGAGTTATTACAATATGTTGGATGATAAAACAGGTTATATTCGTTTAGACCAATTTACTGAAAATTCAGGTAATGAAGTTCGCAACGCATTTCTTAAACTCAAAGAACAAGGCATGAAACAGTTGGTGTTTGATTTGCGGGGCAATGGAGGTGGTTTGCTCAATGAGGCAGTGAATATTGTCAATTTGTGGGTAGATAAAGGCAATTTGGTGGTCAGTACAAAAGGCAAAATGGAAGAAAAAAATCAAAAATTTTACACCAATATGCCCGCTGTGGATACACAAATGCCTATTGTGGTGTTAGTCAATGAGATGTCTGCATCTGCCTCTGAAATTGTGTCGGGGGCTTTGCAAGATTTTGACAGAGCCGTTATAGTAGGGGAGAGAACTTATGGTAAAGGTTTGGTACAAAATGTTTTACCATTGAGTTACAATTCTCAATTGAAGATTACGGTTTCTAAATATTATTTACCCTCCGGTCGCTGCATTCAAAAAGTAGATTATTCGCATAGAGATAGTAGTGGAAGATTAAGTAATAAAGCCGATTCATCTGCATTGGCATTCAAAACAAAAGGAGGCAGAACAGTATTTGATTATGGCGGTGTTGAGCCTGATATTGTTATTAAAAATGAGGCATACAGTACGATTGTGTTGGCTATGTTTGAAAAAAATCTGATTTTTAATTATGCCAATAATTTCAAAAGTACACATGATACCATTCCTCCTTTGAAGAATTTTACTATAAATGACGCAATTTATAACGATTTTGTTCAATTTGTAAAAAATAAAAATCTAAAATATGAAACTTTTACCGAAAAACAATTAAAATACCTCAAAGAGAGCATAAAAGATGATAAATTTTCTACCCGTATCAATGAGGTTATTGGCGATTTGGAAAAGGCTATTGAGCAAGAAAAAGCCGAAGATTTACAGCGTTATAAAAAAGAAATTTCATATCTTTTGGCAATGGAAATTGCAGCACGTTATTATCATCAAAAAGGCAGAATTGAAGAGTCTCTTAAAACAGACCCTGACCTTGACAAAGCAGTAGAATTGCTTAATAATTCTAAAACATTTGCCGCAATATTAAAAGGAAATAAAAATTAAATATATATTAAAAAGATAAATAAACATTAAAATTATATAAAATCATGGAATTAGGAAAGTGGGATACACGAAAATGGACAAAAGACAATTTGGCAGCAGCCATTGAAAAAGATGAGGAAAATACAGGTAAATTGATTCAACTTTTTACCCAAACAGACCAGTTGGAGATTGAACTTGTTGAATTTTACCCTTGTGTGAAAAGACTATTTTTTCAATACAAAGAGGGTGAAATTCTGCTTGAGTTTATCAACAAAGACACTATTACTACCGAATGTGTTGAGGTGTACCGTATTATGTCTTATTTTGTAAAAAAAGGAATTTTGAAAATACTTTTAGACCTTACTTTGAGGTATTATAAAAGTTGTGAATTTCAAGCACTTAGGCAATCTAACGCTAATGGGGATTATTCAATGTTGCGTTTGGCGAATGATTTTCAAATAGATGTACATCATTTGAGCCACGACCGTATGGTCTTCCTGTATGATTACGAATATGAGAAGGAAGTCAAAGATAAACAAGTGTTGGAGCAAATTAGAAACTCAACACCCCAAACTATCCTCAAAATCCTCAATAATGATCTTACATGTAGACAAATTTGGAAAGATCACGGGTTCACCTGGTCAGGGAAAGCATATCCTTTAAAGAAGGAATAAGTTGTAAGCGGTAAAAAAATAAATTAAGTTATGCCTTTAATTAAATCAATTTCAGGGCTAAGGGGGACTGTTGTGCCTTCTGATGGGGAATATTTGAGCGTTACGGAGGTTATCAATTTTACCCGCGCATATTGCCTGTGGCTAAAAAAGAGAGCAGCCGATAAAAATACAGATGCAGAACGGTTGAGTATAATTGTTGGCTGTGACGGTAGACGTTCCGGACAATCAATTATAGAGATAGTTACTTTTGCCGCCACTATGTCAGGTATTAATGTCTTATATTTTGCATATAACCCTACTACGCCAACGGTGGCAATGTCAATAATTAAAAGTAGAAAAAAAGGAAATTCAGCCGTGTATGGTGGCATTATGATTACTGCCAGCCATAATCCGGAAGAATGGAACGGTTTAAAGTTTTTTAATGAAGAGGGTGAATTTCTCTCTGCATCTGACGCCGAATGTCTAATGCTGTTAGCACAACAGATGTCAATTATAGATTTTCCAATCCCCACTAATGAAGAAAAAGGCAAATCTATCCTCCATCAATACGCTCTGCAGGACCATGCAAAGGCAATAGCCAAATTGCAATTGGTGCAAGTTAAACCTATTAAAAGGGCAAAATTTCGTGTTGCGGTTGATGCCATCAATTCAGCAGGGGGGCGTGCTGTACCCCGTTTGCTACACAGATTGGGGGTAAAGGATGTTGTTGTTCTTAATGAAAATATGAATCAGACACCTCAATTTGCGCACAATCCGGAGCCGTTGCCCGAAAATATAACAGAACTTCGACAATATGTTGTAGATAATGGTTTTGATGTTGGTTTTGCGGTAGACCCGGATGTGGATAGATTGGCAATTGTGTGTGAAAATGGAGAACCTTTTGGGGAGGAATACACTTTGGCGGCGGTAGCAGATTATGTTTTGCAGTATCAAAAAGGCAAAACAGTGTCTAACCTTTCTTCCTCACAAGTTTTAAAATTAGTTACACAAAAGCATTGTTGTCAATACTATGCGTCAGCCGTAGGAGAGGTAAATGTGGTCGAGATAATGAAAAGTACAAAGGCAGTTATCGGAGGCGAAGGCAATGGAGGTATTATCTATCCTGCTTTGCATTATGGAAGAGACGCTTTGGTAGGTATTGCTCTCTTTTTGAGTTTTTTAGCACAAGAAAAATGTACTGTTTCGCAATTAAGAGCAAGATATCCCAATTTTTACATGGCAAAAAATAAAATACAATTGCCCCAAAATTGCGATATGAGTGCTATTTTACAGAATATTCAACAAAAATACCAGCATTTAGATTGCATAGATATTGACGGATTAAAAATATATTTGCCTGATGATCAATGGGTTCATTTAAGAAAATCAAACACCGAACCCATCATTCGTATTTATGCAGAAAGTAAAAAACAATCAGACGCAGATGCTTTGACAGAACAAATTATCAATGATATTCAAGAAATAGTTCAATAGCCCATGAATGGAAATTTTTTGATAGTTGGACTGGGAAATATTGGCAGAGAATATGATTTGACACGGCATAATGTTGGTTTTGAGGTTGTTGATTACATGGCACAATTGCAAGAAATTACATTTGCTGCCGACCGTTATGCACATATTGCCACTTTTAAACTCAAAGGAAATACCGTAATACTCGCAAAACCAACTACTTACATGAATTTAAGCGGAAAAGCGGTACGTTATCAATTGGAAAAGCATGGTATTGAGCAAAAAAATCTGCTTGTTATTGCGGACGACAAAGATTTGCCATTGGGTACATTGCGACTCAAACCCAAAGGTACCGGCGGCACTCACAACGGCATCAATCATATTGTTGAAACGCTGAACAGTGTGGATTTCCCGCGTCTAAAAGTCGGCATCGGTAACGATTTCGCCAAAGGATTTCAAGTGCAATTTGTGTTGAGTAAATTTACGATAGAGGAAATCAAAATCATGCAACCTTGCCTCAAACAAGCCGTAGAAATGGTACAATCGTTTGTTACACAAGGAATTGATAGAACAATGAACCTCTATAATAAAAAATAGTTTAGCCTCTAAATCCCCCTCGAAGAGGCTTTTTGAAAAAAGTGAAAGGGTGAAAGGTACAGGAACAAAAGGGGAGAAATTTACGATTTGGGATTTACGATTGTAGATTTTTTTTTTGCATTTTTGGAGAAATTTGTTCTAAAAAATGAACAATACACAATAATATCGGAGATTTAACGTTAATAAGCAAAAACAAAAAAATATATGATGGTAGAGAATAGAAAAAAATATTACGCTGAAAATCAAAGGATTGCAAGTAAGGTGGGGAGTGGGTATGAGAGCAAGGACAGTATTGACAGAAACGACAGAAACGATTTTTTTCAAATCATATTGTATGTTCTTGTTTTTCAATAATTTATTATTTTCTTTGATTA
>JAISTU010000122.1 GCA_031272415.1 Bacteroidales bacterium
AGTAACGCAACAAGGCACGTGGAATTGTTCATCGCAAAATAATCTGCCTGACCCTGAGCCAAGCGATTATTATTATAAACAAACACAATGCACAAGCACCGGCGGCACGTGGGATTATGCAAATTGCTCCTGCGACTGCGGCACTGGCAAATGTTTGTCTATCGGCGATGTTTCTAGGCAAGACGGCTGCTATGACTCCGTTTGTTCAAGCGGCGCAAAATTCAAAAAGTTACCTTGCACCTGCAATAATCCTTTGGTTTTTTGCGACCCTAGTGGATACATAAAATATCAATGGATTGACCCGGGCGAATGCGGAGGAGGCGACGGCGGGTGGCAACAGGTTGAACGAACTTGTGAAGGAGCGATACAAGCAGGATAAATAAAATTAGAATAATAAATAAATTTAGTATAATAAATAAAATAGGAGAAAGTAAAATGAAGAAATTAGTTAAAAAAATGTTGTTATTCGGCTTTGCGCTGATTGCCTTATGCGTTGGCGTGCATGCCGAAAGCGGTCAGGGGGGCTATACCGCACAAGCGGCTTGGGATCCCACTAAGTTAGGAGCAACTGTGCATTTAGGCAATTGTATTGACGCAAGTCACTATTGCATCGGGTATTACCACATGTGTGAAAACGGATCAGGTATGTGCATAACCGTACTTTATGTGCCATTTGGCAATGTCTCACCACTGCCACCAGGCGCATTAGACGCACTCCCTGGAATGAGTTGTTGCATTGATACGACGTGCATCCCCGTAGGACATAAAGTGTTAGCAAACACTGGCAACTGCAATGCTTGCGAAACGGAATACATTGGTTGTTTTTACAACAATGGTTCCAGCGGATTTTACAGACAATGCATAGCATTAGATGAATAAAATAAAGGAGATAAATACAATGAATAAAAAGATAATGATGCTGTTATGTTTGCTGTTATCGGCGACATTTGTTTACTCGCAAAGTGGCAACTTGCCTGAGAAACAGCAAAAATTTACTGTGGAACGTGGAGAAATACATTTCGAGTGCAACTCATTAGGTAACAACACGTGCATACTCGCTCCGGATTGGGATGCTAATGATTGGAGATCCGTGCCTTGGTCAGTCACTTTTATCCCACTTAAGAATGCTGTTTCAGTAACACTTGCCATTTCAAAAGGACACGGCGACTATGACCCTGTTTATGAAGAACCTTGCCCTGTAGAAGTAGACAACGCACGTAATTACTACCCTAAATTAAATACAGATTTGTATATTCTCAAACCGGAAGAGTTTATTCCAAATTTGTATCATCCGGGCAATTATTTGCTCAAACCGGGCAAATATTCGTTTTATATGATAACGGAAACTTCTGACGGCGAGCGAATTATGAAATCAGTTGCTTTTCGGCTGACCTACAAATATGAGGACGATTATTTGCATATTTGGGACGGCATAGAAGACGACTATTTGAGCGCGGAAAAATTGAGATTGGAAGAAGAATCAAAACTCATCAAACAAATTGAGCAAAACGTTTACACCGTCTTAGAAGACGCGAAATTGGAAGCGTTTGACATGCTTGGCAGAAAGGTATCTGACAACGGCGATTTACGCAGCCTTTCCAATGCGATGTATATTTTGCGTGCGGTGAGCGAAAAGAAAGTAGAAATCAAAAGAGTAGTGAAACAGTAAGAAAAGTTGAGAGTGATTTTTTAGAGTGTAAAGACGGTGCCTTCTCCGTCTCTGCTTGTGTTGTCCGAACTTTGATTTTAGAATGATTTTTTTTGATTTGTGTGAAATCATAGTAATCATGTTAATCATTCAAAATCACAGTTCAGACAAAGGGTGGTGCAAAAATGCAAAAAAAATCTCTCTACTCTTATTTTTAAATTTTTTTTATTTTTTATTTTTAATTGAAGAAATTGTGTATCTTTGCATTTTTTTAGTAAAGAGCAAACATTATTATATAATTAACGGATAATGAAAGAAGTAACTCGTATTTTTGATATATTAGACAGGTTAATGGAACTTTGTCCTAATAAAGATGATATTTTTGCCCGCAAATGCGATGGTAAATGGGAAAAATATAGCGTTAAAGAATATGTTGAAATTTCTCACGCTTTGGCTTATGCATTTTTGGCGTTGGATTTAAAGCCTCATGACAAAATTGTAACTGTTACTAACAACCGAGCCGAATGGAATTTTATGGATATGGGAGCGGCATTAGCAGGCATGATACATGTACCTGTATATCCTATTTTGTCGCTGGAAAATTATCAATATATCATTCCTCACAGCGATGCTAAATTGGTTTTAGTAGGCAATGATTCTATCTATCAGCGTGTTGCGCCGGTAGTTTATGACAATATTAGTGAAAACGCTTTGTTATATACCGCCAATCCGATTGAGGGTGAAAAAACGTTTGCCGATTTGCTTGAATTGGGCAGAAAAAATAAAAGTCGTTTTGAGGCTACGGTAGAGCAAAATAAAAAGAACATTTCTCAACACGATGTGGCGACCATTATTTATACATCAGGTACAACGGGATTGCCAAAGGGAGTAATGCTTTCACATCGCAATTTGATACAGAATTTTAAGGGTCATGCAGCCATGCAAATACGCGATGTTTCGCATAGAATGTTGTCTTTTTTGCCACTTTGCCATATTTATGAGCGTTCTTTGAATTATGAGTATCAATTTTTGGGTGTAAGCACTTATTATGCTGAAAATATTGGCACTATTGCTGTTGACCTCAAAGATTCTCATGCAGACGGTTTTTGTGCTGTCCCGCGCGTAATGGAAATGATGTATGATAAATTGCGAGCCGTAGGGAAAGACTTAAAAGGTTTAAAAAGAACTATTTATGAATGGGCATTCGATTTGGCGGAAAAATTTGACTATCAAAACACCAATTTTTGGTACAAATTAAAGAATAAGATAGCCGATATTTTGGTTTATTCCAAATGGAGAGACAATTTGGGCGGTCATGAGATGTTGATAGTTTCGGGAGGCTCTTCTATACAGGAAAGGATTATTCGGCTTTTTACCGCTGCCAAAATGTATATTTTTGAAGGATACGGATTGACGGAAACGTCGCCTGTTATTGCGGTCAATAATCCCAAAGAAATGCTTATCAAAATCGGAACGGTAGGTAAAGTACTCAAAAGTGCCGGTGTAGAAGTCAAATTGGCAGAGGATGGCGAAATATTGACAAAAGGCGATTGCTTAATGAAAGGTTATTACAAAGACCCGCATTATACTGCCGAAGTGATTGACGCCGAAGGTTGGTTTCATACGGGCGATATTGGCGAGTTTGTGGAAGGTGATTTTTTGAAAATTACTGACCGTAAAAAAGAAATTTTTAAACTTTCGGGGGGTAAATATATTGCACCTCAATTGATTGAGAACATTTTCAAAGCCTCTCCGTTGATAGAAAATTTGATGGTCGTAGGGGCGAATGAAAAATATGCTTCGGCGGTGATCATTCCTAATTTTACTTATCTGAAATATTGGGCAATTAAGCACAATATGCCACAATTAGACAATGAGCAATTAGTTCAAAATGAGCAAGTTATAGCACGTGTTCAGCGAGAAATTGACCAAATCAATGCCACTCTATCGCCACATGAACAACTTAAACGCGTTAAAATAATTGCCGATGAATGGAGCATACAAACGGGAGAATTATCACCTACGCTCAAATTGCGGCGTAAAATTATTTATGAAAAATATGACAAACTTTTCCGACAAATCTATGGTTATTCGGAAGGAGATGCCGCAAAATAATACTTTTGTGAAATAAAAAAATCTTATATTAGAAATTTTTGGTACGAAAATGAAAAAAAACAGCCAAGAGAAGGGACGCAAAAAAATCGTTTTTTTTGGAAAAATACAAAAATCGTTGCAAAAATGGGAGCATTTTTTTTGGTCATTTTGGCTTTTATTGGTAAAATGTTCATTTTTTCATTTTGTAATTGATTTATTTTCAAGTTATTACAAGATAAAAAATTTTTTTTTAAAAAGTGCCAAAAATCAAAAAAAATATGTTACCTTTGCATAATCTTAAATTTTGAATCTTAAATAAATAGTTTACACAACAAAAAAGTTAATTTAACACAACAATTATGGATATAAAGAAATTAGTGGCTGAATTGGAAGCCAAGAATCCGGGACAACCGCTGTATATTCAGGCGGCGAAAGAAGTACTTGAAACGATTGCAGACTTTGTCAACAAGAATCCGAAGTATGACAAATATGCGATTGTAGAGCGTTTATTAGAACCCGAAAGGATTGTCAAATTCAAAGTTACTTGGGTTGACGACAAAGGGAAAATCCAAATAAACAGAGGGTATAGAGTACAGCACAACATGGCAATAGGACCTTACAAAGGTGGTTTGCGTTTTCATCCTGCTGTAACGGAAGATACTTTGAAGTTTTTGGCATTTGAACAAACTTTCAAAAATTCCTTAACGACTTTGCCTATGGGCGGTGGTAAAGGAGGTTCTGATTTTGACCCGCAAGGTAAATCTGATGCAGAAGTTATGCGCTTTTGTCAATCATTTATGACCGAATTGCAAAAATACATTGGACCTGAAACAGACGTACCTGCCGGCGACATTGGCGTTGGTGGTCGTGAGATTGGGTTTATGTATGGTCAATACAAACGTTTACGCGGACAACATGTGGGCGTACTCACAGGTAAAGGAATGGAATGGGGCGGCTCTCAGATTCGTCCTGAGGCTACCGGTTACGGTGCTGTTTATTTCCTTGAAGGTATGCTCAAAGAAAACAAAGACAAAATCAAAGGCAAACGCGTTGTTTTGTCCGGCTACGGCAATGTTGCATGGGGCGCGGCTCTTAAATTAGAAGAGTTGGGCGCAAAAGTGGTCGCAATTTCAGGTCCTGATGGCTACATCGTTGATGAAGATGGCATTACAGGAAAGAAAATTGAGTATATGGACGAACTTTTGCAAACTCGTAACAACGTTGTTGAACCATTTGCTAAAAAATTCAAATCAGCAACTTTTGTCAAAGGCAAAAAAGTTTGGGAAGTAAAATGCGACATCGCTATGCCGTGTGCTATCCAAAATGAATTGGACGCCAAAGACGCTAAATTGCTGATTAAGAATGGCTGCAAATATGTAGTTGAAACTTCTAACATGGGCTGCACCGCCGAAGCAGTTGCTGAATTGCAAAAAGCAAAAGTAGCATTCGCACCCGGCAAAGCAGCCAATGCAGGAGGCGTTGCTGTTTCTGGTCTCGAAATGAGCCAAAATAGCCAAAAACTGCAATGGACACGCGAAGAAGTTGATGATTATCTCAAAAACCGAATCATGGCAAGCATACATGCTAATTGCGTTAAATACGGTAAAGAAACTGACGGCTACATTAACTATGTTAAAGGTGCCAATATTGCCGGATTTATCAAAGTTGCAGACGCTATGATTGCACAAGGAATTGCTTACTAATCAACAATTTCAAAACATTAAAAGTAAAAAAAGGCTGTCAATTGGCAGCCTTTTTTTTAGAGTGCAGAGTGTAGATTATTAAATCCTGTTAATCAAATAAATCTTATTAAAATCGTGGTTTAGGCGGGAAAAATTTTCACTTTTTAGAACGTTTTTATCTCAAAATGCAAAAAATATTTACACTCTACACTTTACACTCTGAAAAAAGTTTTTAATTTTTAATTGATTTTTTTGTGTATCTTTGCAAAATAGATAAATAAAAAAAAAATAAATAGATAAATAAAAAAAAATAAAATGAGAGGTACAATAGAATACACAGGAGATACGATAACAGTAAAGAATATGTTGAGTAAAATCTCAAATGGACAAATTAAATTAATAAGTGAGGATAATTCAACTATGATAACACCTCGCATTGGCGATGATATTGATGATATGTTGGAATATACATCTTCTTTGATAGACGAAATGAGAGCCAATGGAGAAAATGATACTGCATCATTAGCATTCAGAAGAAAACTGATAGACTTCCATAATATGCTATATGATGAAATGCCGACGGATACATTGGGATAAACTTTTAATAGTGTTGAATATGAAAAAGACCGTTTTATTATTTTGCGTGATGGCAGTTTTTCTGGCTTGTGATGACCGCCCATATTCCAGAAAATATGAAAACAAAAGCAATATTGAACATATAATCGGAATAAAACTTCCAAAGTTTAGCATCCTCAAGTCTAAATTGGTACATTATCAAAAATTTGACTTTGAATTTGAAGTTCAGAGTACAATTAAATTTAATAAGTTACCTGACAAAAAGTTCTTTCAAACTCTTGACAGCATTTGCAGCCTGCCTATGCCCGAAAAACCGGAGGTAACATCAAGTTACTTTTATTATAGTTTGGAAAGCATAAATAGATGTTGGAGAAAAGACGGAGATAGTTATCATTATTACAGAAATACAGATTTTGGAGAAAGTTTTTTGCACAGCAAAGATGCGTATTTCGAGTTTACGATAACAAAAGGCAGTAAAAAAGCAGAGATGAAATATGGAAATTATTAAATAAAACACTACACTTATGCAAACAAATTTTGAAAATTTACTTTTACGCACCGCCTTCGTCTGTATGGCGT
>JAISTU010000165.1 GCA_031272415.1 Bacteroidales bacterium
CTCACCACGAACCAGACACTCTTCCCTCCCCGCGAGATGCCGCTAACGCAACACATCGACGCTTCCTCTGCCACAGCACGAGTGCTGTCACAGGAATTGAGCACGAGCAACAACTCGTGCGCCAACGAGAAGGCACAACCGCTTTCGCGAATGGCGGTAGCATGTGAAAAAACGAGGGGAAGATAAAAGGGGAAGCATGGCAAACGCGAAGGTTCTTCGTGTTCTTAATCCGAATCCTTCGTGCTCTTCGTGACTTTGTGTTAGAGGAAAATCATTTTTAGGAATGCCCTTATGATAAATAATTTATTAAAACACAGAGAATTAGTACTTAAAATTGCAGAAATAGGCTCGCAAAATCCGAATCCGCCGTTGATTAGCGACTTGTTTCCGTTTCGTCATTATTTTGATGATACAGGGAAAATCATTACGGAAAAATTGTCAGAAAACGATGGGCTTTGGACAAGGCGAGAAATTTTAACAAGATTTTTATTCTTGCAGGCAGTTTTAGACCAAGGTCCGTACATTATTGGAATAAGGCAACTTTTGAAAGATGTTACAAACAATCTGTATCAAAAAGAAAAACTTTGTAATTATAAAAAGATAGCATAATATGGAAACTTTGCAAAAAAATTGGAGTTCGGTATTGGGCAATTTGTTTATAAGTGCCAAATCAGAATTAACGATCTCAACGCCTTTTTTGTCAGACGATGGCGTAGAATTTCTTGCGAAATCGATCTCCAAAGATTTCAAGGATAAAGGTTTTTTGCGGATTATCACGAATTTGTCTCCAAGAAATATTCAGCAAAGAGCAACCAATCCATTTAGTTTTGGAAGAATATATGACACTGTCAATTTGGTGCAATTGTTTCATCTGCCGAATTTGCATGCGAAGGTGTATATTAGAGATAATAAAGAAGCAATTATAACCTCTGGCAATTTGACAGCAGGCGGACTTTATAAAAACTATGAATACGGCATCAGTGTAGATGATAATGAAATTGTAAAAAACATAAAAAACGACCTGACAGATTATGGGAATCTTGGAACCTTACTTGATAAATCTGCAATTCAATTATTGTGTGATAAATTTAGTAATATTTATAATAAGAATGAATTTATTAAAGATTCAGATGTCATTGATATTGAGAAAGATTTATTAGACATTAAGTTGAGAAATACCAAAGAAAAAAGCGTAGATAAGTCAATAAATTATATTTTATCAAAAACGATAGAATATTTATTAAACAAATTTGGTCCATTGAAAGTAACTGAAATGCACAGTTATATTCAATCTATTCACCCTGATTTATGCGGAACAGAACATAGAATTTGTAATGGAAGAGATTATGGATTGCTTTGGCAACATCAAGTGAGAACAGCATTAGTTTCATTAAATAGACAAAATAAAATATACCATCAAGATGGTAGAAACGGTATTTGGCAATTAAAAAATTAATAATTATGGATGAAGAAAAAAAGTTTATGTAGCAGGAACGCGAGATAGGTTATATATTTCAAAAAGTTATGATGAAAACCTATACTTGTTAGTTGATAGAAGAGGTAATGTTTATGAAAGTTCAGAATCTGCCGATGATATTCTTAAACATATTGATGATTTTGTCGAACGCGGAAAATACATATTAAAATGATTTTGATTATCAAATACGAGAAATTCAAAAAATAATTTTTGATTTCAATAATTTATCACAAAACGGTAAGTGTAAAAAAGATGCAATAACTTTGCTATCAGATAAATACGGACGTGGATATTGGTCACTACTTAATATTTTCAATTATCACAACAAAAGTCAACATATAAAAACTTCTTTATTTGACAATACCCAATAAACTCCTCCACACGACAATCGTACAGTTGGAAGTGAAATTTTCACTATTTCACCCTGCTACTTGTACCTTTCACCCTTTTTCATTTTTAGGCTTTTAATTTTTAATTGAAGAAAAGGTGTATCTTTGTAATTAAGTATTAAACATCATACAGTATTTTTTTTTGCATAAATGAATAAAAAAATTATAAAAATGAACAGAAAATGTATTATTTCCTTGTTTTTGGGAATATTATTTTTTAGTGCAGGAGACCATGTTTATTCGCAGTTGGTAAGACCTGTGCAATGGTCAGCGACTTGCACAACTTTGGAGAGCAATACGGCAGAGATTAAAATTACGGCTAAGGTTGCCCCCAATTGGCATCTGTATTCGCAATATACAGAGGGCTTGGAATTGCCAACAGTATTTGTGTTTTCACCTTCAAAAAATTACAAATTAACAGGCAAAACAATTGAGCCAAAATACACCGAAAGCACGGACGAATTTGGAACAGGAAGATATTTTGAGCAATCGGAGGTCGTTTTTCGCCAAAAAATTAAAATTCTGACGGAAAAAGATTTTTCTATTTCATTATCTGTTGATGCTCAGGCATGTACAGGAGGAAAATGTGTGCAAGTCCCTTTTGAAGGCAAAGTAGAGGTCAAAGGAGTACCGCAATATGAACAAACTCAACAAGATAGCACAGAGAATGCAAGTGAAGAAACAGACACTTCTGTCAATACTCAAAGCGAAACGGAAACAACAATTTCTGAAAATACACAAAATATTGATACTCAAACAGATAAAGAAAAAAGCGAATCCCTTTGGAAATTTTTCCTTTTGGCATTTTTGGGCGGTTTAGGCGGTTTGTTAATGCCTTGCGTTTTCCCCATGATACCGATGACGGTTTCGTATTTTTTGAAATCCAAAAGACCCAAATTTGACGCCAGCATTTACGGCATTTCTATTGTGATTATATTCTTAATTATCGGCATACTTTTGTCGCTCATATTTGGACCCGGATTTGCGAATATATTGAGTACGCATTGGATTCCAAATTTACTTTTTGCATTGATATTCATTATATTTGCGATTTCATTATTGGGTTATTTTGAAATTTCATTGCCCAGCAAATGGGTCAATAAATCATCCGATATGGAGAACAAAGGAGGCATTGTTGGCATCTTTTTTATGGCATTAACATTGGTATTGGTCTCATTTTCATGCACTTTACCGATTGCGGGAGCAGTAGCGCTCAATTCTGCCGATGGTTCCTTTTTTAAGCCTATATTAGGCATGTTGGGCTTTTCGTTGGGCATTGCGATACCGTTTACTGTTTTTGCATTTTTCCCCGGATTGCTCAAATCTATGCCCAAATCGGGCGGTTGGATGAACACTTTAAAAGTGGTTTTGGCGTTTGTAGAATTGGCATTTGCATTAAAATTTATCAATGTTCCCGACCAGACTTATCATTGGGGAATTTTGGACAGAGAGATATATTTGGCATTGTGGATAGTGATTTTCGGCATGTTGGGTTTTTATTTAATAGGCAAAATTCGTTTCCCGCATGATGCAGAAATTCCTGTCCAAAAAAGTTGGATACGCTATTTTTTGTCCATAGGTGTTTTTGCGTTTGTGATATACCTTATTCCGGGCATGTTTGGCGCACCGCTGAAAGCCATTTCGGGTTGGTTGCCACCGGTTACCACGCAAGATTTTGATGTAAATAAAATTGTAAGAGAAGAATCTGTGGCGAAATTGCCTCAAACCGTTTCTCAACAGGCTAAATATGCCGATAAACTGCATCTGCCGTATGGAATTAGGGGGTATTTTGACTATCAAGAAGCCATCGCGGTCGCAAAAGAGTTAAATCGTCCTGTCTTTATTGATTTTACGGGTCATGGCTGCGTCAATTGTCGCAATGTAGAGGCAGCAGTTTGGGTAGATGCAAAAGTGCGTCAAAAGTTTGAAAATGAATTAGTTGTACTTTGTATGTACGTTGATGATAAAACAATTGTATTGAATGAGGAAGACCAAATTAAAGATGCTAATGGAAACATTATCAGCATGTTAGGTAAAAAAAATATGTACATTCAGCAAAATATTTATGAGCAAAATTCACAGCCTTGTTATTTTGTGATAGACCATGACGGAAGCGTGCTTTCGGGTCCTGTTTTTTATGAGCGAAATGTAGATAATTATTTGCAATTTTTGGACAAAGGAATTGCAAAATTTAAACAAAAACATCACTAAATTCAGTAAATTATGGCAAAAAAGGAAAAAAACACACAAATTAGCATAAAAAATCGCAAAGCAGAATTTGAATATTTTCTATTTGCCAGATATACGGCAGGAATTGTGCTTACAGGCACGGAAATTAAGTCCATTCGTGCCGCAAAAGCAAGTTTTACAGACACTTATTGCAGTTTTATAAATGGAGAACTTTGGCTGCATAATTTGCACATAAGTGAGTATTTAGCAGGCAGTTACAATAACCATGACCCCAAAAGAGACCGTAAATTGTTACTCACTAAAAAAGAACTGCGTAAATTGCACTCCAAACTCAACGACAGAGGCACTACAATTATTCCTACTTTGCTCTTTATCAATGAAAAAGGATTGGCAAAAATAGAAATTGCACTCGCCAAAGGAAAAAAAATGTACGACAAACGAGAATCTATCAAAGAAAAAGATAATCGCAGAGCCGCCCAAAGAGGTGAATATTTATAAAAAAAAAACTAAATTTATTTAAATTTTGTTCACAAAAACGCTAATCAATTGGTATTCAAACAATAAGAGAGAACTGCCGTGGCGAGGAGAAAGCGACCCTTACAAAGTTTGGATTTCAGAAATTATACTCCAACAAACTCGCATTTCGCAAGGCTGGCAATATTATTTACGATTTATAGACCGCTTTCCAAATGTACAAACATTGGCACAAGCCTCCGAAGATGAGGTGCTAAAATATTGGCAAGGGTTGGGCTATTATTCTCGCGCCAGAAATTTGCACGTAGGAGCAAAATATATCTACTCTCAATGTGGCGGTATATTTCCTGATGAATATCATAATATATTGAAAATAAAAGGAGTAGGAGAATATACAGCGGCTGCAATAGCCTCTTTTTGTTTTCGCCTTCCGTACCCTGCCATTGATGGCAATGCGTTGCGGGTGCTAAGCCGTGTGTTTGACATCCAAACGCCGATAGATACCACAACAGGTAAAAAAGAAATTCTCACAATTGCAACAAAATTGATTGATAATCAAGCCCCTGACATTTTCAATCAAGCAATAATGGATTTTGGTTCTTTGCAATGTACACCAACAAATCCAAAATGCGATGACTGTTGTTTGATGTGCATTTGCAGGGCATACGCTCTCAAAAAGCAGCACCTTTTGCCCGCCAAATCAAAGACTATCCAAATTCGGCAACGATTTTTTTACTATTTTTGCATTATCTATCAGAATACCACTTATTTACGCAAACGTCCCCCCAAAGATATTTGGCAAGGTTTATATGAATTTCCACTTTTAGAAACAAAAACTCAACTCTCTGAAAAAGAAATTATTGAGAGTACATATTTTAACCATTTATTGAACTCTTGTCAATGGACTATCGAAAATATTACACCCCTTTCAAAACATCAATTAACACATCAACTAATTCATTATCAATTTATTACAATAAAAATCACCAAAGGGAAACCACATATAGATACACTTTTTTCAGCCATCAATCTTGACAAAATTGATAATTATCCTGTGGCTAAAATTACAGAAGAGTTTTTAGTTAGAGTGTAGAGTGTAGAGATTTTTTTGCATTTTGTCTGAACTGTGATTTGGAATGATTTTAATGATTTGTGTGATTATTTTAATCCCGCTAATCATATAAATCATACGAAAATCAAAGTTCAGACAAAAAATATGAAAAAAATTTTTTTCCTCATAACCATCTCTCTATCAGCATTTTAATCAATTTTTCACAAAAAAAGTAAAAAATTTTTCGCAAAATATTTTTTTGTATTAGAAAAAAGTGTATCTTTGCAAAACATATAAAAAGTTAATCAAATTTTTAGTAGGAAAAAGTAATATGGTTGATAAAATCAGTCAAAATTTAAAGTACAGCAATAATGCTGAAGAAATGTGTAGAAAAGATGCTTTAAGTGTCGCTCGTTTAAGAGAAGATGCCGAGAAGTACGCTTTTGCTATGCAATTGTCTGATTATCAAGCATTTACCCCCCCCCCCCAACTCACTGATAATCAATGAGTTACGTGCATTTGAGCAATTAAAAATCATCAATCGTCTAATCCACGATTTTGACAAGATTTACCTGATTTTCAAGATTTTATATCATTGGAAATCTTG